>NZ_JACVVG010000017.1:0-91183 GCF_016647875.1 Pseudomonas sp. S36
TTTCCCCGCGAACACCGGCGAAGCGGGTGCCATGCACCGCGCTGCCTGCTTCGCGGGTTAACCCGCTCCCACAGGATGGGGGTTCACCCGCGAAGGCGTCTGGTCAGGCGGAAGCGCCCAACTGGCCTGGGCGTCGCACCTGGGGCTGCGAGGCATTGGCGGCTGCGCCTTCTTCGATGGCCTGCTGAATCGCCTTGCGGCGGCGTTCTTCGGCGCGGCGGCTGAAGTACCAGACGAAGAAGGTCACCAACGAGACAGACAGCAGAATCAGGCTGGCCACCGCGTTGATCTCGGGCTTCACACCCAACCGCACCGCCGAGAATACTTCCATCGGCAAGGTGGTCGAACCCGGGCCCGACACGAAGCTGGCCAATACCAGGTCATCCAGCGACAGCGCAAACGACATCATGCCGCCAGCCGCCAGCGAAGGCGCGATCATCGGGATGGTGATCAGGAAGAACACCTTCCACGGCTTGGCACCCAGGTCCATCGCCGCTTCCTCGATCGACAGGTCCAGCTCGCGCAGCCGCGCCGATACCACCACCGCCACATACGCCGCACAGAATGTGGTGTGGGCGATCCAGATGGTGACGATGCCACGCTCCTGCGGCCAGCCGATCATCTGCGCCATGGCCACGAACAGCAGCAACAGCGAAAGGCCAGTGATCACCTCAGGCATGACCAGTGGCGCTGTGACCAGGCCCCCGAACAGCGTCCGGCCCTTGAAGCGGGTGACCCGGGTCAGCACGAACGCCGCCATGGTCCCCAATGCCACGGCCGCCACCGCCGTGTAGCAGGCGATCTCCAAAGAGCGCATCACCGACCCCATCAACTGGGTGTTGTCGAGCAGGCCGACATACCACTTGACCGACCAGCCGCCCCACACTGTCACCAGCTTGGAGGCGTTGAACGAATAGATCACCAGGATCAGCATCGGCAGGTAGATGAACAGCAAGCCGAGCACCAGCATCAGCTTGGAGAAACTGAAGCGCTTCATGCCCTGCCCTCCATTTCTTTGGCCTGGCTACGGTTGAACAGCAGAATCGGCACAATCAGAATCGCCAGCATCACCACCGCCAGCGCAGACGCCACCGGCCAGTCGCGGTTATTGAAGAACTCCTGCCACAGCACCTTGCCGATCATCAGGGTTTCCGGCCCGCCGAGCAGTTCAGGGATCACGAATTCACCCACCACCGGAATGAACACCAGCATGCAGCCGGCAATGATGCCGTTCTTCGACAGCGGCACGGTGATTTTCCAGAAGCTGTTGAAGGTGCTGGAGCCAAGGTCGGACGCGGCTTCGAGCAAACTTGAGTCATGCTTCACCAGGTTGGCGAACAGCGGCAGGATCATGAACGGCAGGTACGAATAGACCACGCCGATATACACCGCCAGGTTGGTATTGAGGATCTGCAGCGGCTGGTCGATCAGGCCCGTCCACATCAGGAAGCCGTTGAGCAGCCCGTTGTTGCTCAAAATGCCCATCCACGCA
Source organism: Pseudomonas sp. S36 (assembly GCF_016647875.1). Classification (NCBI taxonomy): domain Bacteria; kingdom Pseudomonadati; phylum Pseudomonadota; class Gammaproteobacteria; order Pseudomonadales; family Pseudomonadaceae; genus Pseudomonas; species Pseudomonas sp. S36. Next base: position 1,493 of record NZ_JACVVG010000017.1, read on the forward strand.
TAGACGCGGATCAGGATCGCCGTCCAGGTCGGCATCATGATCAGCAACAGCAGCACCGTCTGGGTTTCTTTCTTGGCATTGGCAATGGCATAGGCCATGGGGTAGCCGATCAACAGGCACAACAGGGTGCTGAAGAAGGCCATCTTCAGCGAGCCGAGGTAGGCCGAGATGTACAGGTCGTCTTCGGTCAGCAGGCCGTAGTTGGCCAGGTTGAGCACCAGCTGGATCTTGTCTTCGACGTAGCTGTAGATCTCGGTGTACGGCGGGATCGCCACGTCGGCTTCGGCAAAGCTGATCTTCAGCACGATGAAGAACGGCAGCATGAAGAACAGGAACAGCCAAACGAACGGCACACCGATCACCAGGTGCCGCCCCTCAGGGGTGATGCGCCGGAAGGCTCGCTTGAGCTTGCGCAGCTTCATGACCGCAGTACCACGCCGCTGTCGTCTTCCCACCACACGTAGACTTCATCGTCCCAGGTGGGGCGGGCGCCCTGGCGCTCGGCGTTGGCGACGAACGACTGGACGATCTTGCCGCTCGGCAGTTGCACATGGAACACCGAGTGGCCGCCCAGGTAGGCGATGTCGTGGATCTTGCCGCGTGACCAGTTGTATTCGAAGTCTGGCTGCTGGGTGGTGACCAGCATTTTCTCGGGGCGCAATGCGTAGGTGATGTGCTTGTCTTCCACCGAGGTGGAAACCCCGTGGCCCACATAGATCTTGCGTTCGAGCTCTGGCGAGGCAATCAGGGCGTGGCCCTCGGCATCGTCGATCACCTCGGCGTCGAACAGGTTGACGTTGCCGATGAACTCGCACACCAGGCGGCTGGTGGGGGTTTCATAGATGTCCACCGGCGAGCCGATCTGGGCGATCCAGCCCAGGTGCATGATGGCGATGCGCTGGGCCATGGTCATGGCCTCTTCCTGGTCGTGGGTGACCATGACGCAGGTTACGCCCACACGCTCGATGATCTCCACCAGCTCCAGCTGCATCTGCGAGCGCAGCTTCTTGTCCAGCGCGCCCATCGGTTCATCCAGCAGCAGCAGCTTGGGGCGCTTGGCCAGCGAACGGGCCAGGGCCACACGCTGGCGCTGGCCACCGGACAACTGGTGCGGCTTGCGCTTGGCGTACTGGGTCATGTGCACCAGTTTCAGCATCTCGGCCACACGGGCTTCGATGTCGGCCTTGGGCATGCGGTCCTGCTGCAGGCCAAAGGCGATGTTCTGCGCCACGGTCATGTGCGGGAACAGCGCGTACGACTGGAACATCATGTTGATAGGCCGTTCGTAGGGCGGCATGTCGGTGATGTCGACACCATCGAGGAAAATGCGCCCCTCGGTGGGCCGCTCGAAGCCGGCGAGCATGCGCAGCAAGGTGGACTTGCCCGAGCCGGAGCCACCGAGCAAGGCGAAGATCTCGCCCTTGCGGATTTCCAGGGACACATCGTCCACGGCGACCGTTTCGTCGAATTTTTTCGTGACCCGGTCGATCTTGACCAGCACCTGCTTGGGTTGCTGGCCACCCTCGAGGGCTTTTTTATAGGCACCGGAGGCAACTGCCATGAGTGAAACTCCCAACAAGATTTTTTATGCCCGCCGGGCCTGACGCGCAGGCACCGGTGCGGGCCTGGTGGATTACTTGCCCGACTTGACCTTGGTCCAGCTACGGGTCATCAGGCGCTGCACCTTGGGCGGCAGCTCTGCGTTCACGAACATCTTGTCCAGTACGTCCTGCGGTGGGTAAACCGCGGCGTCAGTCCTCACGGCCTGGTCCATCAGGTCGCCAGCCTTCAGGTTGGGGTTGGCGTAACCGACGTAATCACTGACCTGGGCGATAACCTCAGGTTTCAGCAAATAGTTGATGAAGGCATGGGCCTGTTCGACGTTCTTGGCGTCCTTGGGGATGGCCAGTACGTCGAACCAGAGGTTGCCGCCTTCCTTGGGAATGGCATAGGCCAGGTTCACGCCCTTCTTCGCCTCTGCGGCGCGGGCCTTGGCCTGGAACACATCGCCCGAGAAACCCGCTGCCACACAGATGTCGCCGTTGGCCAGGTCGGTGATGTACTTGGAAGAATGGAAGTACGTCACGTACGGACGCACGGCCAGCAGCTTCTGCTCTGCAGCCTGGTAATCCTTGGCATTGGTGCTGTTGGGGTTCAGCCCCATGTAGTTGAGCACTGCCGGGAGCATTTCGTCTGCCGAATCGAGGAACGCCACCCCACACTTGGAGAGCTTTTTCATGTTCTCGGGTTCGAACAGCACAGCCCAGGAGTCGATGGTGTCCACGCCCAGCGCAGCCTTCACCTTGTCGACGTTGTAACCAATGCCGTTGGTGCCCCACAGGTAGGGCACGGCATACAGGTTACCCGGGTCGTTCTTGTCCAGCCGCTTCATCAGCGACGGGTCAAGGTTGGAATAGTTTGGCAGCAGGTTTCTGTCGAGCTTGCGGAAGGCGCCCGCCTTGATCTGCTTGCCGAGAAAGTGGTTGGACGGTACGACCACGTCGTAGCCGGTGTTACCGGCCAGCAACTTGCCCTCCAGGGTTTCGTTGGAGTCGAACACATCCAGCACGGGCTTGATGCCAGTGGCTTTTTCGAAGTCCGCGAGTGTGGTGGGGCCGATGTAGTCGGACCAGTTGTACACGTGCACCGTAGGCGCCGCTTGGACGCTGCATGCCAGCGTCAGGCCCGCTGCAGCCATGAAGGCCTTGCGTAATACAGAATTGGACAAGTGGGAGGTCCTCACAATCAGTGCCTGGGTAGCGACAATGCTGCCGCACACGCAAAACCGGCGCGCAACTTACCTTCGCAGCCTCGATGCCGCAATCATCAATTGCCATTGTTGGCCTCCAGGCCGGAAAAGCCCGGCCCAGAGGTGCTGCAACGGGCTTACTTGCCCGATTTGATCTTGGTCCAGCTACGGGTGATAACCCGCTGTACAGCCGCATCAGGCGCTGCAATTGCGTACAGCTGCTTTTTCACTTCGGCGGACGGGTAGATGCTCGGGTCGCTGGTGATGTCCTTGTCCACAAACTGAGTGGCGGCCTTGTTGCCGTTGGGGAAGCGCACGGCATTGGTGATCTCGGCCATGACTTCTGGCTGCATCAGGAAGTCCATGAACTTATAGGCCGCTTCCTTGTGCTCGGCGTCCTTGGGCATGGCAACCATGTCATAGAACGTGCCGGCACCTTCCTTCGGAATCACGTAGTCCAGCTTGACCTTGTCGCCGGCTTCGTGGGCGCGGGTCTTGGACTGTTCCAGGTCACCCGAGTAGCCGACCGCCAGGCAGATGTTGCCGTTGGCCAGGTCACCGATGTACTTGGAGGAGTGGAAGTAGGTGATCGAAGGACGGATGGAGAGGAACAGGTCCTCGGCGGCCTTCAGGTCTTCTTTCTTGGTGCTGTTGGTCGGCAGCTTCAGGTAGTGCAGTGCAGCCGGCAGCATCTCGGTGGGGGCGTCGAGGAAGCTCACGCCGCAGCTCTTGAGCTTGGCGATGTTCTCGGGCTTGAACACCACATCCCACGAGTCGATCTTGTCGACACCCAGTGCGGCCTTGATCTTCTCTGGGTTGTAGCCGATGCCGATCGAACCCCACATGTAGGGGAAGGCGTATTTGTTGCCCGGGTCGCTGGCATCACCCACGGCCTTGAGCAGGTCTTCGTCCAGGTTTTTCCAGTTGGGCAACTTGGAGCGGTCCAGTTCCTGGTAGACACCCGCCTTGATCTGCTTGGCCAAGAAGTTGTTGGACGGCACCACGATGTCGTAGCCCGACTTGCCGGCCAGCAACTTGGCCTCCAGGGTTTCGTTGCTGTCGAAAACGTCGTACTTGACCTTGATACCCGACTGTTTTTCGAATTTGGCGATGGTGTCCGGAGCGATGTAGTCCGACCAGTTGTAGACGTTCAATTCCTTGTCTTCAGCCTGTGCAGCACCCGCCATCGCGCCCATCAGGGCTGCGGCCAGCAACGTCTTGCCCATTTTATTCATGCGTCATGCTCCAGATTGTTCGGTTAGCCATCCGTTCAGCTGCCAGGCCACGCAGTACCTGCGTTTGGGCGACTGCAGCAGCCGCTAGTCTGGCAAGTTACGAGGCTGTGTTTCAAGAAAACCACAACCTTGTAACGACTTAATGTCACATCGCTAGGTTCATTTGATCGCTTCGAGGGTGAGGTCCAGGCACGTGCGGGCCTTTTCCACCAGTTCGTCGATCTCCTGATGGCTGATGACCAGGGGCGGCGCGATGATCATCGTATCGCCCACCGCGCGCATGATCAGGCCGTTTTCGAAGCAGAAATTGCGGCAGATCATGCCAACACCCATGCCCTCGTAACGGCTGCGCGTGGCCTTGTCTTTCACCAGCTCGATAGCGCCGAGCAGGCCCAGGCCACGCACTTCACCCACCAGCGGGTGGCCCTGCAGCTCACGCAAACGCTGTTGCAAATACGGTGCCGCTTCGCGGCGGGCCTTCTCTACGATGTGCTCGTCGCGCAGGATGCGCAGGTTTTCCAGGCCCACTGCTGCGGCCACAGGGTGGCCAGAATAGGTAAAGCCATGGTTGAAGTCGCCGCCTTCGCTGAGTACCTGGGCCACCGTGTCACGCACGATCACACCGCCCATGGGGATGTAACCGGAGGTAAGGCCCTTGGCGATGGTCATCAGGTCGGGCGTAAGGCCGTAGTAATCCGAGCCGAACCACTCGCCAGTCCGCCCGAAGCCGCAGATTACCTCGTCGGCCACGAACAGGATGTCGTACTTGGCGAGGATCTCCTTTACCTTCGGCCAGTAGGTGTCTGGCGGGATGATCACACCCCCGGCGCCCTGAACAGGCTCGGCAATGAACGCCGCAACGTTCTCTTCGCCGACCTCGAGAATTTTCTGTTCCAGCTGTTCGGCAGCCCAGACCCCGAAGGCGTCCGGCGTCATGTCGCCACCGTCGCCGTACCAGTACGGCTGGGGGATGTGCACGATGCCGGGTATCGGCAGGCCGCCCTGCTCGTGCATACCGCTCATGCCGCCCAGGCTGGCGCCGGCTACCGTGGAGCCGTGGTAGCCGTTGATGCGGCCAATCACGGTCTGCTTCTGCGGTTTGCCCTTCAGGGCCCAGTAATGGCGAACCATGCGCAGCACGGTGTCGTTGCCCTCGGAACCTGAGCTGGTGAAGAACACATGGCTCATGCCTGTCGGGGCAACCTCGGTGATGGCCTTGGCCAGTTCCAGGGCCGGGGGGTGCGCGGTCTGGAAGAACAGGTTGTAGTAAGGCAACTCACGCATCTGCCGCTCTGCAGCCTGCACCAGTTCTTCACGGCCATAACCTACCGCTACGCACCACAGGCCGGCCATGCCGTCGAGAATCTTGTGCCCCTCGCTGTCCCACAAATGCACGCCCTGGGCCTTGGTAATGATGCGCGGCCCCTTTTCCTTCAACTGTTTGTAGTCGCTGAAGGGGGCGAGGTGGTGCTCGCCACTCAGGGTTTGCCATTCACGGGTTTGCGGGTTGTTGAGGCTCATGTGCTTCTCCGTAGACAGACAGCCGCGCTGCTGCGGCACCAGGGTTATCAGACAGCAAACAGCAGGAACTCACGCTCCCAGGAACTGATGACGCGCTTGAAGTTTTCGTGCTCGGCACGTTTGGTGGCGACGTAGCCGGTGATGAACTTCTTGCCCAGGTACTGCACCAGGGCACGGCTGTTCTCCATGCGCTCAAGTGCGTCTTCGATAGTCAGCGGCAACCGCAGGTTGCGCCGCTCGTAACCACGCCCCTGTACCGGCGCACTGGCGGCAATGCCTTCGACCATGCCGATGTAGCCACACAGCAGGCTGGCTGCAATGGCCAGGTAGGGGTTGGCGTCGGCGCCAGGCAGGCGGTTTTCCACCCGCCGGTTTTGCGGGCCGGCGTCCGGTACGCGCAGGCCGACGGTACGGTTTTCTTCACCCCACTCCACGTTCACCGGTGCCGAGGTGTCGGGCAGGAAGCGCCGGAACGAGTTGACGTTGGGGGCGAACAGCGGCAACGCCTCGGGGATGAACTTCTGCAGGCCGCCAATGTGGTTGAGGAACAGCTCGCTCATGCTGCCATCGGCATTGCTGAAGATATTCTTGCCAGTGGCCACGTCCACCACGCTCTGGTGCAGGTGCATGGCGCTGCCGGGCTCACCGGTCATGGGCTTGGCCATGAAGGTGGCCGCCACGTTGTGCTTGAGCGCCGCCTCACGCATGGTGCGCTTGAACACCAGGATCTGGTCTGCCAGGTGCAGGGCATCGCCGTGACGGAAGTTGATTTCCATCTGCGCCGTGCCGTCTTCATGAATGAGCGTGTCCAGGTCGAGCTGCTGCAGTTCGCACCAGTCGTAGACGTCTTCGAACAACGGGTCGAATTCGTTGGCGGCTTCGATCGAGAACGACTGGCGCCCCGTTTCTGGGCGGCCTGAACGGCCTACGGGCGGTTGCAGCGGGAAGTCGGGGTCTTCAACGCGCTTGGTCAGGTAGAACTCCATCTCGGGCGCGACGATGGGCTGCCAGCCCTTGTCGGCGTAGAGCTTGAGCACCTTTTTCAGCACGTTGCGCGGCGACAGCTCGACTGGGTTGCCCTTCTTGTCGTAGGTGTCGTGGATCACCTGCGCGGTCGGTTCGATGGCCCAGGGCACCAGGAACACGGCGCCCTCGTCGGGGCGGCAGATCATGTCGATGTCCGCTGGGTCCAGCAGCTCGTAGTAGATGTCGTCGTCCACATAATCGCCGGTCACGGTCTGCAGCAGTACGCTCTCGGGCAGGCGCATGCCTTTTTCGGCGATGAACTTGTTGGTGGGCGAAATCTTGCCGCGCGTGATGCCTGTCAGGTCGCTGATCATGCATTCGACTTCGGTGATCTTGTGCTCTTTCAACCAATCGGTGAGCTGGTCGAGGTTGTTACTCATAAATACCTCAGGAGGTAAGGTGGTCCGCGACTTGATTCTGGCTGCAGTAGGTAGCTAAAGCAAAACCCTCCGCCCACGCGGGGGGTGGATACACTGCACGTGGAGCGTATCCGTAACGGGGTATCGGGGCAGGAATACAGAGAAAAGGCGAAAACCAATGACGAGGGCGGGCCGAGCGATGCCAGACGTCAATTATTGCGGCCAGTACGGACCTTGTGTCGACGCACCGCGCAAGCATGACTGGAACACCCTGCAGCACTGTACGTGCAGTGCTTTCAGGCCGTGACAAGCGGACCATGTGACCCTCGTTTTATTGTGTTCTGGGGTGTGATCGAGCTTAGCCTCGTTCATTTTTTTACACAACTACCGCGTAAAAAATAAACGACGGCAAGCTTCAGATAGCCCTTCTCGATGGAAATAGCGGATAATGGCACGCCCCGATATGCAGCAAATCTGCCGTAGATGAGCCATTTCAGGGCATCATGGGGTCGGCTTGACATCAGTTGGGCTTTTCGATTGACTGGTCCTGCAAGCCCCCCTTGATTGATATTTTTAACAACAAAGGTGTTGCATCATGTCGGTACCCCCGCGTGCCGTTCAGCTTAACGAAGCGAACGCGTTCCTTAAGGAACATCCTGAGGTTCTCTACGTTGACCTTCTGATTGCAGATATGAATGGTGTGGTGCGCGGCAAGCGCATAGAGCGCACCAGCCTCCACAAGGTTTACGAGAAAGGCATCAACCTGCCGGCCTCCCTCTTCGCCCTGGACATCAACGGTTCCACCGTCGAAAGCACCGGGCTTGGCCTGGACATCGGCGATGCTGACCGCATCTGCTACCCGATTCCGGACACCCTCTCCAACGAGCCATGGCAAAAACGCCCGACTGCCCAGCTGCTGATGACCATGCACGAGCTGGAAGGCGAGCCGTTCTTCGCCGACCCGCGTGAAGTGCTGCGCCAGGTGGTGAGCAAGTTCGATGACATGGGCCTGACCATCTGCGCCGCATTCGAACTGGAGTTCTACCTGATCGACCAGGAGAACGTGAACGGCCGCCCGCAGCCACCACGCTCGCCCATTTCAGGCAAACGCCCGCAGTCGACCCAGGTCTACCTGATCGACGACCTCGACGAGTATGCCGACTGCCTGCAGGACATCCTCGAAGGCGCCAAGGAACAAGGCATCCCGGCTGACGCCATCGTCAAGGAAAGCGCCCCCGCCCAGTTCGAAGTCAACCTGCACCACGTGCCCGACCCGCTCAAGGCGTGCGACTACGCGGTACTGCTCAAGCGGCTGATCAAGAACATCGCCTACGACCATGAGATGGACACCACCTTCATGGCCAAGCCCTACCCGGGCCAGGCAGGCAACGGTTTGCATGTACATATTTCCGTGCTGGACAAAGATGGCAACAACATCTTCACCAGCGAGGATCCCGAGCAGAACGCCGCGCTACGTCACGCTGTCGGCGGTGTGCTCGAGACCCTGCCCGCGTCCATGGCGTTCCTGTGCCCGAACGTGAACTCGTACCGCCGCTTTGGCGCGCAGTTCTACGTGCCCAATGCGCCGAGCTGGGGCCTGGACAACCGTACCGTCGCCCTGCGCGTGCCTACTGGCTCGCCGGACGCGGTGCGTATCGAACACCGCGTGGCCGGTGCCGATGCCAACCCGTACCTGATGATGGCTGCCGTGCTGGCAGGCGTTCACCATGGCCTGACCAACAAGGTCGAGCCTGGCGAGCCGATCGAAGGCAACTCGTACGAGCAGCTGGAACAGAGCCTGCCGAACAACCTGCGCGATGCACTGCGCGAGCTGGATGACAGCGAGATCCTCAACAAGTACATCGATCCGAAGTACATCGACATTTTTGTCGCGTGCAAGGAGAGCGAGCTGGAGGAGTTCGAGCACTCGATCTCTGACCTCGAGTACAACTGGTATCTGCACACCGTGTAAATGAAAACGCCGCCCATCCAGGCGGCGTTTTTTTGGGGCTCCCGCGAAGAGCCCACCCCAGGTTTACAGAGCCTTCTCGAAAATCTTCGAATTGCGCTGGTAGTTGTACAGCGAAGCCCTCGCCGCCGGCAGGCGCTCGACACCGCTGGGTGCAAAACCGCGCTCGCGGAACCAGTGCGCCGTACGCGTGGTGAGCACGAACAAGGTACTCAACCCCAACTGCCGGGCGCGGCTCTCGATGCGCTCCAGCAGCTCGTCACCGCGCCCGCCGTGGCGATACTCCGGGTTTACCGCCAGGCATGCCAGCTCGCCGGTATCGGACTCGGCAATCGGGTACAACGCCGCGCAGGCGATGATCATGCCTTCACGCTCCACCACGCTGAACTGCTCGATCTCGCGCTCCAGCACCTCACGCGAGCGACGCACCAGGATACCTTGCTCCTCCAGCGGGCTGATGAGGTCGAGCAAACCGCCCACGTCCTCGATGGTGGCCTCGCGCACGATCTCGAACTGCTCTTGCGACACCAGCGTACCGCCACCTCCCCGGGTGAACAGCTCGTTCAGCAGCGCACCGTCTTCGGCATAACTGACGATATGGCTGCGCGCCACGCCGCCCTTGCACGCCTCGGCTGCAGCATCCAGCAACTCGGCCTGGTAGTCACTGCCCAGCCGCTGCAGATGGGGCGCCACCTGCTGCGGGCGCAGCTCACGTATCAGGTTGCCCTGCTCGTCCAGCAAGCCCGACTCGGCACCGAACAGCAGCAACTTGTCGGCGCCCAGTTCGATGGCAGCACGGGTGGCGACGTCTTCGCAGGCCAGGTTGAAGATTTCACCGGTGGGCGAATAGCCCAGCGGTGACAACAATACGATGGAGCGCTCATCGAGCAGCCGGCTGATGCCCTTGCGGTCAACCCGGCGCACTTCGCCGGTGTGGTGGAAGTCCACACCCTCCACCACCCCGATGGGCCGTGCGGTGACCAGGTTGCCGGAGGCTACCCGCAAACGTGAACCCTGCATCGGCGAGGCAGCGATATCCATCGACAACCGTGCCTCGATGGCCAGGCGCAGCGCCCCCACCGCATCGATCACGCAGTCCAGCGTGGGCGCATCGGTGATGCGCAGGCCGCGATGGTAGCGCGGGGCAAGGCCACGCTCGGCCAGGCGGTTTTCGATCTGCGGGCGCGAACCATGCACCAGCACCAGGCGCACGCCCAGGCTGTGAAGCAGCACCAGGTCGTGGACGATGTTGCCGAAATTAGGGTGTGCAACCCCATCGCCGGGGAGCATGACCACGAAGGTGCAGTCGCGATGGGCGTTGATGTACGGGGAGGCATGACGCAGCCAGTTGACGTAATCGGGCATGACAGGGCCTGTGGGTAAGTGGACGGAGAACGGCGTTACAGGGGGCGTTCGGCATCATCGTCGGAACAGGCTTGCGGTCACGCGCGGTCTCCTCTAGGCAGAAACGATTGAATGCGATGGACGTTTACTGCAGGCAATAGTGCCGGATCAGGTCACGCAATAGACGCACGGTAGGCTCGATACGTGACATTTCAAGGTACTCGCCCGGCTGGTGGGCGCAGGCGATATCACCCGGGCCCAGCACGATGGTCTGGCAGCCCAGCTGCTGAAGATAAGGCGCTTCAGTGCCGAATGCCACCGCTTCGGCGCGGTGGCCGGTGAGGCGCTCGGCCACCTGGACTAGCTCGGCGTCGGCCGCCTGCTCGAACGGCGGCACCTCGGGGAACAGCGGTGCGTAGTCGATGTGCACTTCGTGACGCTCGGCGACCGGCTGCAACTTTTCACGAATGGCGGCACGCAACTGTTCCACGTCCATGCCCGGCAACGGCCGCAGGTCGAACTCCAGGGCGCATTGCCCACAGATACGGTTAGGGTTATCGCCCCCGTGAATACAGCCGAAGTTCATGGTCGGCGTAGGTACCGTGAACTGCGGGTTACGGTAGGTAGCCTGCCATTGCCGGCGCAGGCCCATCAGTTCGCCCATGGCCTCGTGCATGGCCTCCATGGCGCTGTGGCCCAGGCTCGGGTCGGAGGAGTGGCCGCTGCGACCGAGAATGTCGATGCGGTCCATCAGGATGCCCTTGTGCATGCGGATGGGCTTGAGGCCGGTCGGCTCGCCGATGACGGCTGCGCGGCCAAGCGGCTGGCCGGCCTGCGCCAAGGCACGGGCACCCGACATCGAGCTCTCTTCGTCACAGGTGGCCAGGATCAGCAGGGGCTGCTTGAAGTCATGCTCGAGCAGCGGGATGACCGCCTCGATGACCAGCGCAAAAAAACCTTTCATGTCGCAGCTGCCCAGCCCCACCCAGCGGCCGCCCACCTCGGTGAGTTTGAGCGGGTCACTGGTCCACAGTTGCTCGTCATAGGGCACGGTGTCGCTGTGCCCGGCCAGTACCAGCCCGCCCGGGCCGGTACCACGGCTGGCCAGCAGGTTGAATTTGCCGGGGGCGACCTGCTGAATGTCGCAGGCGAACCCCAGGTCACCGAGCCAACCCGCCAGCAGGTCGATCACCTGGCGGTTGGACTGGTCCAGCGCAGGCTGGGTGCAACTGACCGAAGGCGCAGCGATCAAGGCGGCAAATTGGTCTTTCAGCGGCGGCAACGGCATGCGCGTACTCCTCGGAAGCGTTGCCCATCATAGGACTATCCGCTGTCTGGAATAAACCGTTGGCGGTCGACTGCTGTAGACTCTGCGTCAACCACGCCCCCTCCTTCGAGCCTGTGATGCACAAAGAAACCGAACTCAAGCTGCGCGCCAGCCGCGAGACCCTTGCCGCGCTGCGCGAGCACCCGCTGCTGAAAAAGCGCAACAAGTCTGGCTGGCAGACCCGCGAACTGCTCAACCAGTACTTCGACACCCCCGAGCGCGAGCTTTCTGCCGCCCGCGTCGCCCTGCGCCTGCGCCGCGACGGCGATGCCGTCATCCAGACCTTGAAATGCCGCGGCCAGAGCGTGGCCGGGCTGTCCGAGCGCAACGAGTACGAGTGGCCGCTGGACAAGGCCAAGCTGGACCTCAAGAAGCTCGACGACAGCTGCTGGCCGGCACAACTGGCCAGCCTGGACAAAAAAACCATCAAGCCGCTGTTCACCACCGACTTCAGCCGTGAATACGCCGAAATCGCCTGGGGCCGCGGCAAGAGCAAGGTTGTGATCGAAGCAGCCCTGGACCAAGGCTTTGTGGTCGCCGGCAAGCGCAAGGAAGCCATCTGCGAGTTGGAGCTGGAACTGCGCGAGGGTGACCCGCAGGCCTTGCTGGAGCTCGCTGCGGAGCTTGCCGCCGGCCTGCCACTGATGCCATGCGACATCAGCAAGGCCGAGCGTGGCTACCGCCTGCTGGAGCCTGACAGCTACGACCTGGGGCTGCCAGCCACCGAGCTGGACGCCGAGATGGCAGTGGACGATGCCTACGCCGCCCTGGCCTGGCAACTGCTGGGCAGCAGCCAGCGACTGGCCGAGCAGTACCGCCATAATGGCCATTGGCGGCTGCTGCAGGACTGGGTGGAATGCCTGGGCGAACTGCGCGCCCTTACCGCCAGCCTGGGCCAGGCCGCCCCGCGTGCGGCTACCCGCGACCTGCGCGGGCGCCTTGATGCGCTGCTGGAAGACTGGCGCCCGCTGGTACAGGCTGGCAACGACGACGAAGACGTCCGCCGCGCAGCCCCCGAGCAGTTTGCCGAAGAGCTCGAAGACATCCGCTGGGGCCAGTTCTCGCTGGAAACCTCGCGCTGGCTGTTGGCCCGCACCTGGACGTTGGAGCGCAAGGGCCGTGGCGAGCGTCAGGGCAAAGCACAACTGGCCAGCTGGCTGGCGCACCTGGTGGGTGAAGAAGGCCGCGCGCTCAAGTTGCCACTGTACACCCAGCGCCCCGAAGACCTGGCAGAACAGCTGCCGCGCATCGAACAGTTGCTGGCCTGGCTGCACCATGCCCGGCAGGTACTGGATGCGCCGCAGATGGACCGCCTGTACGGCGACCTGAAAAAGCTCCATGAGCTGGCGGAGCAACCCATCAGCGATGAGTCGCTGGAAGCCCGCATCGAACAGGCGCGTACCGTGGATCAGAGCCGGGGCTGGAAGCACCTGCTCAAGGCCTGACCCCGCTCACGCCCCGCTGCGCCCTCAACGGGCCAGCGGCAGGCTGGTGGTGGACTTGATTTCCGAGAGGGCAACGATCGAGTTCACCTCCTGTATGCCAGGCACATTCGACAGTTTTTCGAAGAAGAACCGCTCGTAGGCTTCGATGTCGGGCGTGACGATGCGCAGCAGAAAGTCCACAGACCCCATCAGCACATAGCATTCCAGCACCTCCGGAAACCCACGGATTGCGTCGGTGAACTCGGTGAAGTTGGAGCGCCCGTGTGCGTTGAGTTTCACCTCGGCAAATATCTGCGTGTTCAGGCCAATTTTCTTGCGGTCCAGCAAAGTGACCTGCCCCCGGATGACGCCTTCCTCGCGCAACCGCTGAATACGCCGCCAGCACGGCGATTGCGACAGGCCCACACGCTCGGCGATCTGTGCGCTGGACAGCGACGCGTCTTCCTGCAGCAGTTCCAGAATGCGACGGTCGTAAGCATCCAGTTCGCTGCGCATTGATCAGTCTCCAATATCTATTTTTTCGAATAACTTTATTCGCCTTACCGGCGAACGAGCTCGATCATAGCGAAACAATGCCGTTTCAGGCATGCAAGAATTTCTGCATGAACCTGGAGATGCCCATGAACCCGATGCCCCGTACCGACGCCTGGGCCGCCAGCAACGCCCACAGCACCGTGAGCTACCAGCTGCAGGCCGAAGCCGAGCCAGACAGCCTGTGCCGCGTGCTCAACCTGTTCGCGTTGCAGTTTTTGACGCCCCACAGCGTCCACGTGAGCCAGCACGCGGATTGGCTGGCCATTGAAATCGGCATTGCCGGGCTGAGCTGGCACCGCGCCGAGGTGATTGCGCAAAAACTGCGTAACCTGGTGTGCGTGGCCGATGTGAACCTGACCAACCAACACCGTGTGGAACTGGCAGTGATCTAGCGCCAGCGCAGCCCTGCAAAACCTCGAAACCCTTTGCAGCTGCCGCCTGCGGCCGCCCGGCTAGCCTTGATGGACGTACCCATCAGGCACGGACGCCCTCATGCACAACCCCGACACCCTCGCACTCGACCTTCACCGCATACTCGAAGCCCTGCTCGCCGACAGGCTGGTGGATGCCAACGACAGCCTGCGCGTGCTGCAACGCGCGGCCGAACACCCCGTCGACCACCCGCTTGAGCAGATCGCCGCCTGCGCCCTGGACAACCGCAAATCCCCCGGCCAGCCACTGGACCTGGACCATTTGTGCCAGTGGCTGGCGGGCAAGGTCGGCCAGCCCTACCTGCGCATCGACCCGCTGCAACTGAACCTGCCCCAGGTGTCGGGCCTTGTATCACCCGCCTTCGCCCGGCGCCACGGCATCCTGATCGTCGCAGCCGACGCCCTCAGCGTCACCGTGGCCAGCGCCCAGCCCTATCAGGACGACTGGCAGGCAGACCTTGCGCGCAGCCTCGGCCGCAAGGTGCTGCGGGCGGTGGCCAGCCCCGTGCACATACGCGAGTGCGGGCAATCGTTCCAGCGCCTGGCGCAGTCGGTGAAAGGCGCCCAGAGCCAGCAATCGACCAGCCTGGGCGAGCTGGAACAATGGCTGGAAGCGGGCCGGCGCCACACCGACGCAAGCGCAGACGATGCGCATATCGTGCACATCGTCGACTGGCTGCTGCTGTATGCCCTGGAACAACGCGCCAGCGACATTCACCTGGAGCCGCGCCGCGACCAGGGCCACTTGCGCTACCGTATCGACGGCCTGCTGCACGCCGTCTACAGCTTCCCGGCCGGGGTGTCGTTGGCGCTGGTCAGCCGGCTGAAACACCTGGCCGGCATGGACGTGGCGCAGAAACGTCGCCCTCAGGACGGCAGGTTGCACAGCCGTCTGCCCAGCGGCGAGGCAGTGGAGTTGCGGCTATCCACGCTGCCCACCTCGTTCGGCGAAAAGCTGGTACTGCGCCTGTTCGACCCGCAGCGGCTGCATGAGAGCTTCGAGCAACTGGGCCTGCAGGCGCAGCAACTGGCACAGTGGCAAACCCTGCTTGGCCAGCGCCAGGGCATCATCCTGGTCACTGGCCCTACCGGCTCGGGCAAGACCAGCACGCTTTACGCCAGCCTCAACTACCTGGCCACGCCCCAGGTCAACCTGTGCACCATCGAAGACCCTGTGGAGCGGATCGAGCCCGCCTTCAACCAGTTTCAGGTCCAGCACGGCCTGGGCCTGGGGTTCTCCGAAGGCGTAAGGGCGATGCTGCGCCAAGACCCGGACATCATCATGATCGGCGAGATACGCGACCGCGAAACCGCCCTGGTCGCCGTGCAGGCCGCACTCACCGGGCACCTTGTGCTGTCTACCCTGCATACCAACGATGCCTGTGCAACGATCATCCGTTTGCAGGAGCTGGGCGTGGCCGACTACCTGATAAAAGCGACCCTGGTGGGGGTGATGGCGCAGCGGTTGGTGCGCACGGTTTGCCGGCGCTGCCAACCCAACGCATCCGCAGCCTGCCGCACCTGCCGCGGCACAGGCTTCTGGGGCCGCACGGGGCTGTTCGAGCTGCTGGTACCCAGTGAGCGCCTCAAGGCAATGATCGGCCCCGGAACTGACTTGGCAGACCTGCGCCGCCAGGCACTGGCCGATGGCCTGATCGACTTGCGCCGCGCTGCCCAGGCAAAGCTGGCAAGCGGCCAGACCGTGGAGCAGGAAGTGCTGCGAGCCTGCAACTGACCCACCTTGGGCATCAAGGAACTTGGCGTGCTGGAAAAGATCCAAATCCCATCTTAAACCCCCACCCTTCGAGGTGTTCAATCATGCGTCTCAAAACCGCCATCACCGTCGCTGCCTTGCTTTCGCTGCCCGTCGGCTCGGCCATGGCCGATACGTTCTGGCGTAATGTGCTTTCGTCCGGCGCAACCACCGGGTCGACGTACCTGACCTCACGCGACCACAAGCTGGTCATGGCTGCACAGGACGATGCTGGCAGCTTCGTGGCCAGCGATGGCGCCATTCGCGGCCCCTTCCTGGAGTCGGCGATGCGCCAGGTACGGGTGGAGAACCCGGGCCTGAAGGCGACTGACATGGAACTGGCCAACGCCATTCTGGCAAAGAATGCAGTGGCCGAATAAACCTGTAACCGGTGACTGCAAAAGGGCTGCCCGGCAGCCCTGAGCATTGCATCACTCGCCGATGGCTGCCTTGTAACCGGCAGCATCCAGCAGCTTTTGCAACTCTGCAGCATCGCTTGGCTTGAGCTTGAAGATCCAGGCGTCGTAAGGCTTCTCGTTCAATTCCTCAGGACTGTCTGCCAGCGCTTCGTTGACGGCGATCACTTCGCCACCCACCGGGGCGTAGATGTCCGAGGCCGCCTTCACCGATTCCACCACGCCCGCTGCGTCGCCAGCGGCGAACACCTTGCCCACTTCGGCCAATTCCACGAAAACCACATCACCCAAGGCTTCCTGGGCGTGGTCACTGATGCCTACGGTAACCGTGCCGTCGGCTTCCAGGCGAGCCCACTCATGGCTGTCGGCAAAACGCAGTTCGGCGGGGATATTGCTCATGTCTTGAATTCCTCGATTGGCTCAGCGGTACGCCCGCCGTTATGTGATGGTTCAGATCAGGACCTTGCCATGGCGCACGAAGGTCGGCTTGACCACGCGCACCGGGTACCATTTGCCACGAATTTCTACCTCGGCCCGGTCACCCGTGGCCATGGGCACGCGTGCAAGGGCGATGGACTTGCTCAGCGTAGGGGAGAAACTACCACTGGTGATCTCCCCTTCGCCAATCCCTGCTACACGCACGACCTGATGGGCGCGCAGAACACCGCGTTCTTCCAGTACCAGGCCGACCAGTTTTTCCTGGACACCCTGCTCGATTTCGGCCAGCAGGGCGGCGCGACCGATGAAGTCGCGAACGGGCTCCCAGGCAATGCTCCAGCCAAGGTTGGACGTCAACGGGGTGTGGGTTTCGTCGATATCCTGGCCATACAGGTTCATGCCCGCTTCAAGGCGCAGGGTATCGCGGGCCCCCAGGCCACTCGGCGCGATACCGGCACCCACCAGGTCGTTGAAAAAGTTCACGGCCTGGTCGCCGGGGAAGATGATTTCCAGGCCATCCTCGCCGGTGTAGCCGGTGCGCGCGAAGAACCAGTCGCCGTCGGCGAGGCCCTCGAAGGGGCGCAGTTGGCGAATCAGGGCAGCACGCGAGGCACTGACCAGCGCTGCGACCTTTTCCCGGGCATGGGGGCCCTGAATCGCCAGAACGGCCAGGTCGGGGCGCACCTGAAACTGCACGGCAAAGCCCTCGCACTGCAATTGCAGCCAGCCGAGTACCCGGGCCCGGGTGGCCGCGTTGGTGACCAGGCGGTAGCCATTGGCGGTGCGATAGGCGATCAGGTCATCGATGACGCCGCCCTGCTCGCTCAGCAGTGGGCTGTAGAGGGCCTGCCCGACCAGGCCCAAGCGGGCGACGTCGTTGGCCAGCAGCCGCTGCAGCCAGCCGGTGGCCTCGTCGCCCTGGACATCGATGACCGTCATGTGGGAAACGTCGAACACCCCACAGTCCTTGCGCACCTGGTGGTGCTCCTCAACCTGCGAGCCGTAGTGCAGCGGCATGTCCCAGCCGCCGAAATCGACCGTCTTGGCACCCAGTGCCAGGTGCAGGTCATACAAAAGCGTGCGCTGTCCCATGGGTTTCTCCTTCCGGGCGTGGCGAAGCGGCGGCGGTGCGAAACTGGGCGCCGTCCGGCTGTGCCAGACCTGCTGCTACGCCATCACCTGCCGCGCGAATGCCGCGCATTGTAGCGGCAAGCCCGCCAAGTGGCACCCTCAGCGCGACTGACCGGGCCGCCGTGCAGAACGCCTGATAAGGCCGACAACCGGCAGCAGGCCCACCAGCACCAGCGTCAGCGCCGGCAGCGACGCACGCGCCCACTCCCCCTCGCTGGTCATCTCGAACACCCGTACAGCCAGCGTATCCCAGCCAAACGGGCGCATCAGCAGGGTGGCCGGCATCTCCTTGAGCACGTCGACGAACACCAGCAACGCGGCACTGAGTACACCGGGCACCAAGAGCGGGAGATACACCCTGAAAAACAACCTGGGGCCGCCCACGCCCAGGCTGCGGGAGGCCTCCGGCAGCGAAGGGCGAATCCGTTCCAGGCTGCTTTCCAGCGGCCCGTAGGCTACGGCGATGAACCGCACCAGGTAGGCCAACAGCAGCGCCGCAAGGCTACCCAGCAACAAAGGCTTGCCGGCACCACCCAGCCAGGTGGACAGCGGAATCACCAGGTGGTTATCCAAATAGCTGAACGCCAGCATGATCGACACGGCCAGCACAGAGCCTGGCAAGGCGTAGCCCAGGTTGGCCAGCCCTACCCCCATGCGGATACCGGGCGCAGGTGCCTGGCGCCGGGCAAAGGCCAGCAGCAAGGCCACGCAAACCGTGAGCAACGCCGCCGTCCCCCCCAGATACAGGGTATGCAGCACCAGGCCCACATAGCGCTCATCCAGGTCGAAACGTCCGCGCTGCCAGAACCACCACAGCAACTGCAGCACCGGGATGACGAATGCACAGGCGAATACCAGCAGGCACCAGCCACTGGCCAGTAGCGCCTTCAGGCCGCGCAGCCGGTACAACGCCTGCCCGCGCGGCCGTTCGTTGCCAGTGCGGCTGGCCCCCCGGGCGCGACGCTCGCCATACAGCACCAGCATGACTGCCAACAGCAGCAGGCTGGCCAGCTGCGCGGCAGTGGAGAGGCTGAAGAAGCCGTACCAGGTCTTGTAGATGGCCGTCGTGAAGGTGTCGAAGTTGAAGACCGCCACGGCGCCGAAGTCGGCCAGGGTCTCCATCAGCGCCAGCGCGATGCCTGCGCCGATCGCTGGCCGCGCCATCGGCAGGGCCACCCGCCAGAACGCCTGCAACGGCGACAGGCCAAGCACCCGCGCCGCTTCCATCAGGCCTCTGCCCTGGGCCAGGAAGGCCGTACGCGCCAGCAGGTACACGTAGGGATAGAACACCAGCACCAGCACGATGATCACGCCACCGGTAGAGCGTACCCGCGGCAGGCGCATGGGCCCGAAGGCCTCACGCAAGGCCGTTTGCACTGGGCCGGCGAAGTCCAGCAGCCCAACGAAGACGAACGCCAGTACGTAGGCGGGAATCGCAAATGGCAGCATCAGCGCCCAATCCAGCCAGCGCCGCCCCGGAAACTCGCACAGGCTGGTCAGCCAGGCCAGGCTGACGCCCAGCACGGTGACACCGATGCCCACACCCACCACCAGCGTCAGGGTATTGCCCAGCAGCCGGCTCATTTGCGTGTCCAGCAAGTGTGACCAGATCTGCAGGTCCACCGCTTGCCAGGACAGCAGCAGCACGCTCAGCGGCAGCAGTACCAGCGCCGCGATCAGGCCGACCGGCAGGTACCAGCGGCGTTGGGGGGTGTGGGGCAAGGTCTGGGTTCCGAGTGGGGTGAGGCGGGCTTAGTTGTAGCCTGCGCGGTCCATCAGGCGAATGGCTTCAGCCTGGCGCTTGCCGGCGATTTCCACCGGGATGCTGTCGGCCTTGAAGCTGCCCCAGGCGGCGACTTCATCCGAAGGCTTGACCTTCGGGTTCGCCGGAAACTCCTGGTTGATGTCGGCAAACAGCTTCTGCGCCTCTTCACCGGTCATCCACTCCACCAGCTTTTTGGCCGCTTCCGGATGCGGTGCATGCTTGGTCAGGCCGATACCGGACAGGTTGACGTGCACACCGCGGTCGCCCTGGTTGGGCCAGAAGATTTTCACCGGCAGGTTCGGGTTCTGCTTGTGCAGGCGGCCGTAGTAGTAGGTATTGACCACGCCTACGTCGCACTGCCCGGCCTCGATGGCCTGGATCACTGCGTTGTCGTCGGAGAACACATCGGTGGACAGGTTGTTGACCCAACCCTTCACGATCTGCTCGGCCTTGGCTTCGCCGTGGTTTTCGATGAGGGTGGCCGTCAGCGACTGGTTGTACACCTTCTTGGCCGTGCGCAGGCACAGGCGGCCTTCCCAGTCCTTGTCGGCCAGCGCTTCATAGGTGCTCAGCTCTTCAGGCTTGACCCGGTCACTGGCGTAGACGATGGTGCGGGCGCGCAGGCTCAGGCCAGTCCAGTCATGGGACGAGGCGCGGTATTGTGCAGGGATGTTGCGGTCGATGATGTCCGACTTGATCGGTTGCAGAATGCCCATCTGCTCGGCCTGCCAGAGGTTGCCGGCATCGACGGTGAGCAGCAGGTCCGCCACCCCGTTGTCGCCCTCGGCCTTGATGCGTTGCATCAGTGGCGCTTCCTTGTCGGTGATGAACTTGATCTTGACCCCGGTCTTGGCGGTGTAGGCATCGAACACCGGCTTGATCAGCTCATCGATGCGCGAGGAATACACCACCACTTCGTCAGCTGCCTGGGCAGTGCCACCGAACAGGGTAAGGGCCAGTGCGGCCAACAGGGGCTTGCGTGGCAACATGGAAAGCGCTCCTCGGATCGTTAGAGAGGCGCAAATGGTAGTGAATCCCATTTTCCAGCTCATCCCCTTAGCCGTTACCGGATGTTGCAGTGGGCCACGGGGTGACCCCGACGTTTCAGGCCTTGGCCAGTTCCGGCAGGTCGCCACTCAGGCCCAGCGCCTGGCGCACGAACACCGCCTTGGCTTCTGGCATCTGTTCCACCAGCTTCAAACCGCTGTTGCGCAACCAGCGCAGCGGCAGGGGGTTGGCCTGGAACAAACGCTCGAAGCCTTCCATGGCCGCCATCAGCGCCAGGTTGTGCGGCATGCGCCGGCGCTCGTAACGGCCCAGCACTTTCACATCGGCCAGCCGCTCGCCCCGCTCGCAGGCACCGATCAGTACCTCGGCCAGCACAGCAGCATCCAGGAAGCCCAGGTTCACGCCCTGCCCCGCCAGCGGGTGAATGGTGTGGGCGGCATCGCCAATCAATGCCAGGCCTTCATCCACGTAGCGTTTGGCATGGCGCTGGCGCAGCGGCACGCACACCCGAGCGTCGGTTTGCAGCACATCGCCCAGCCGCCCTTCGAATGCCTGCTGCAGCGCCTTGTTGAATGCAGGCTCGTCCAGCGCCATCAGCCGCTCGGCGTGCTCCGGGGTGGTCGACCACACGATCGAACACCAGTCTTGCGCGCCATCACGGCTTAGCGGCAGGAACGCCAGCGGGCCATCATCGGTAAAGCGCTGCCAGGCGGTGGCCTGGTGGCCGGCCGTGCAGCGCACGCTGGTGACGATGGCATGGTGCAGGTAGTCCCACTCGCGGGTTTCGCACCCGGCCAGGCGGCGTACCGCAGAGTTGGCGCCATCGGCAGCGACCACCAGTGGCGCCCGCAGTTGCCGGCCATCGTGCAAGGTCACCAGCCAGTCCTTGCCGGACCGGCGCAATTGCTCCAGCCGGGCGTTGGGCAGCAGGCCGACATCGCTGTCGTGCAGGCGCTCCAGCAGGCCGTCCTGCACCACACGGTTCTCGACAATGTGGCCGAGTACCTGGGCATGCACGCTGGCGGCCGAGAAGTGGATCTGACCCGTGCCGCTGCCGTCCCACACCTGCATGTGGCAGTACGGTGTAGCACGGCGCTGCGCGATGCCTTCCCAGGCCCCCAGCCGCTCGAGAATGCGCTGGCTGGCGGCCGAGAGGGCACTGACCCGTGGCTCGAAGGCGGCACTGGCATCGAAAGGCCGCACTGTCAGCGGCCCGCCATCGAGCAGCAGCACGTGCAAGCCGCTGTGGCGCAAGGCCAAGGCCAGGGCACTGCCGACCATGCCGGCACCTACTATCAGAAGATCTGCGCGCATTTCCATGCCTTACGCCAGCCTCGCTTGCGGCTTGAGCCGCACGTATAGGGTTTTGTCGACCCGCGCCACCAGCTCGCCGGCACCGTCGCGGATATCCACCTGCAGCCTGGGCAGGCATTTTTTGCCAGTGGCGGTCTGTTGGCGGATTTCGTCCAGCAGCCCGTCATCGATGTGGAATTCGGCATACACCGGGCCCTTGCCCGGCGAAATGAAATCGATGCTGGCGGCCTTGTCCCAGACAATGTAGTCGCGCCCCAGTTGCTCGATCAGCAGCAGCATGTAGAACGGGTCGACCATGGCATACAGGCTGCCGCCGAACTGGGTACCGACGTAGTTGCGGTTCCAGCGCGTGAGTTTCATCGCCACCTGAATGCTGCGCATGTCCGGGCTGATGTGCTGCACACGGATACCAGCCCCCAGGTACGGCGGGTAGAGGTTGAGCATCCAGCGCAGCATGCGTGCACGCCGCGCCAGCTTGCGGGGGTTACTCATGCTTTGCTCCGCAGGTCCGGCCGGGTACCCAGGCCCATGGCCTGGCGCGCGAACCAGCGCTTGGCCGGCGGCAGCAGGTCGAGGCCGAGCAGGCCAAGGTTACGTGCCGCCGCTACCAGCGGCTGGTTGCTGCCGAACAGGCGCGTGACCTGATCGGAAAAACCAATGGTCAGGGCCTGGTCCAGTTGCTGGCGACGGTGGTAAGCCTGCAGGGTCGGCAGGTCGCCCGGTATCGCGGGGCCGGCCAGAAGTGCCTCGGCCAGGGACTGCACGTCACGCAGCGACAGGTTGAAGCCCTGCCCGGCGATGGGGTGCAGGCTGTGCGCGGCATTACCCAGCACCACCAGGTGCGGCCGCACCTGTTCCTGGGCTTCGACCAGCGAAAGCGGATACAGGTGCCGGGCACCGACCTGGCGCAGCGCCCCCAGGCGATAGCCAAAAACACCCTGTAGCTCACGCAGGAAGCTGCGTTCGTCCACCTCGGCCAGGCGCTGTGCATCCATGCCCTGGCGCGTCCAGACCAGCGCGCAGCGGTTTTCAGGCAGCGGCAGCAAGGCCATGGGCCCGGCTTCGGTGAAGCGTTCGAAGGCCTGGCCGCCATGGGCTTCACCCGGCGTGATGTTGGCAATCAGCGCGCTCTGCTGGTAAGGCGTGGTGCGCACATGGATGCCCAGCTGCTCACGCAGCCCCGACCGACCGCCATCGGCGAGCACAGCCAGGTCGCACTCGAACAGCGTGTCGTCGTTGAGCCGCACGCGGTAACCGCCTTCGATGGCCTGCAGCGCAGACACCTCTGCGGGGCAGCGCCAGCTCACCACGTCACGGTCCAGGCCTTGCCACAGGCACTGCCCAAGCCAGGCGTTTTCTACCACATAGCCAAGCGCTGGCACGCCCTCCTGGCCGGCGTCCAGGCGGGTGGTGCCAAAGCGGCCACGGTCCGACACATGGATTTGCGTGATCGGTTCGGCCCTGCGGCCAATGGCCTGCCACAGCCCCAGTTGCTCGTAGATCTGCCGGGTGCCAAAGGACAGCGCCGATGAACGTGCATCGTAGCTGGGCTGGAAGCTGTCGCCGGGCGCGAAAGGCTCGATCAGCAGGATCTTCCAGCCGCGGGCCTTGGCGCCCGCCTGCAGGGCCAGGGCCAGGCTCGCGCCCACCAGGCCACCACCGATGATCGCCAGGTTTACCCGGTTCATACGCGCGCGGCCTGCATCAACGCTTCGATTTCGGCGACCGTGCGCGGCACGCCCGACGTCAGGATTTCACAACCTTGCCTGGTCACCACCACATCGTCCTCGATCCGTACACCAATGCCGCGCCACTTCCTGGCCACAGCCTGATTGTCGGCACCTATGTAGATACCGGGTTCGACGGTCAGGGCCATGCCAGGCTCGAGCACCCGCCATTCACCCCCGACCTTGTAGTCGCCCACATCGTGCACATCCATGCCCAGCCAGTGCCCGGCACGGTGCATGTAGAACGCACGGTAGGCTTCGCTGTCGATCAACGCCTGCACCTCACCCTCAAGCAGGCCCAGTTCCACCAAGCCCTCGGTAATGACCCGTACCGTGGCCTCGTGGGCGTGGTTCCAGTGCTTGCCGGGGGCGATCTCGGCAAACGCCGCCGCCTGGGCCTTGAGCACCAGCTCGTAGATGGCCTTCTGCTCAGGCGAAAAGCGCCCGCTGACTGGGAAGGTGCGGGTGATGTCGCTGGCGTAGCAGTCGATCTCACAACCGGCATCGATCAGCACCAGGTCGCCGTCCTTGAGCAGGGCGTCATTCTGCTGGTAGTGCAGGATGCAACCGTTGCGCCCGGCGGCCACGATGGACCCATACGCCGGCATCTTCGCCCCGCCCTTGCGGAACACGTAGTCCAGCTCGGCCTCCAGGCTGTACTCATACAGCCCAGCCCGGCACGCCTGTATGGCCTGCACATGGGCCCGCGCAGAAATATCCGCGGCGCTACGCATCACCTTCACTTCCGCCGCCGATTTATACAGGCGCATGTCGTGCAGCAGATGATCCAGGGCAACGAACTCGTTCGGCGGCTGCGCGCCCAGGCGAGCCTTGGAACGGATCACGTTGATCCAGTCCATCAGCCGGCGGTCGAATTCCGGGTTGCTGCCCATGGCGCTGTATACCCGCTCGCGGCCTTCGATCAGGCCCGGCAGGATTTCGTCGATGTCGGTGATGGGGAATGCATCATCGGCGCCGAACTCGCGTACCGCGCCTTCCTGGCCAGCACGCAGGCCATCCCACAGCTCACGTTCGGGGTTGCGCTCGCGGCAGAACATCACGTACTCGCCATGCTCGCGGCCTGGGATGAGGGCGATTACCGCCTCGGGCTCGGGGAAACCACTGAGGTACTGGAAATCACTGTCCTGCCGGTACACATGCTCGACGTCGCGGTTGCGGATGGCAACCGCAGCGGCGGGCAGGATGGCAATGCTGTTGGGGACCATCTGCGCCATCAGCGCCTTGCGCCGGCGGGCATACTCGGCCTTGGGAATACGGCTCATGGGCAGACTACCCCCGGGTTGGTCAGTGCAGAGATGGCTTGGGCGCGGGTGCAGCCGGCGTGGCCAGCTCGGAGAACAGCAGCAGCGGCGCTACGCGCAGGTATTCCATGACTTCCATGTAGTCGCTTTCGCCGTCTTCGGACTCTTCCAGGGCTTCTTGCACCTGGGAGATGGCGACCAGGTCCTGCAGCACTTCCTTGGCCTCGATGGACAGGTCCTTGCCGCCGGCGTTCAAGCCGAAGCCGGTAATGAAGCCCTGGCACCACTGACCCAGCGCGGTGGCGCGGTCGGTGAGGGCGGCATCATCGGAAGGCAACAGCAGGACGATGGCCATTTCGTCGCCGGTGAGTTCACCTTTGACCATTTCCTGCAGGCCGATCAGGGCGTTGCGTACGGTATCGCCGGGTTCGGTTTCCAGCAGTTGGGCCGCATCGGCCAGCCAGGCATCGGCATCGAAGCCGGCACCGGCGCAGCTGCGGCCAATGAGCAGGCCGTGCAACTCGGCCGGGGTGACAGGGTGACCATTGCTCGACAGCAGCATGGCGAAGGCGACGTAGGGCGATTGGGTATTGGGCATGGGCAGCTAGGCGCCAGACGGCGCAATGACTAGAATGGAGGCCTTGTATCCTAGCACCGGCAGGCGCGCCAAGACCATCGGCACTGGCCGGCGCCACCCAGGGAGAGGCATCATCGTCAGGTGAGTCAACGACGGAGCGAATCGAGTGCAACCCACGCAAGACAAAGACCTGCAGGCACTGATGAGCCGATTCGAGCTGCTGATCGAACGTGTCGAGCAACTTAAACGGCAAAATGCACTCCTAGTAGCTCAGGAAAAGTCCTGGCGCGAAGAGCGCGCCCACCTCATCGAAAAGAACGAGATCGCCAAGCGCAAGGTCGAGTCGATGATCTTACGCCTCAAGGCTCTGGAGCAAGACTCATGAGTTCAAGCAATAGCGTCACCGTGCAGATCCTGGACAAGGAATACTCGATCATCTGTCCACCCGAAGAGCGCAACAACCTGGTGAGCGCCGCGCATTACCTGGACAGCAAGATGCGCGAGATCCGCAGCAGCGGCAAGGTGATCGGGGCCGACCGCATCGCGGTGATGGCGGCGCTGAACATCACCCACGAAATGCTGCACCGCCAGGAAGACCGCACCGCTGCACCTGCGGGTGGGGCGAGCCGCGAGCAGGTGCGCGACCTGCTGGAACGGGTCGATCAGGCGCTGTCCGACGATGCGGATACCAAAATCAGCTGAGATTGGTATACTGGCGCCACTCCCTGGGGGATGCGCCAGTCGGTTATGTCCCTGAGCCGATACGCACAACCACGGGGGTTGCACGCTGGGGCCGGTGTGCATGTCCGCTCGACGGAAAGCCTTAACGCCCCCTGCAATCTCCACCTTGAACTTTCGGGTTCAAGGGCTACACCGATAGCGGTCTTATCGGGGAGCCTGAATTCTCTTGCCCGCCCTTCGGCGGGCAATTCGTTTTGGCCGCAAGCGTCGGCCAGTACCCCTGGGACCGCCTGTGCCATGACCGACACCGCGCCGCTCACCCGCCCCCAGCTTCGTCGCCTGCTCCGCAAAGCCCGCCGCGCACTCACCCCCGCCCAGCAACGCCAGGCCGCTGCCGGCCTGTATCGCCAGCTGGCGCAGCACCCGCTGTTCCGGCGCGCCCGGCACATTGCCCTGTACCTGCCCAACGATGGTGAAATAGACCCTCGCCTGTTGCTGCGTGAAGCCCAGCGACGGGGTAAGCGCACCTACTTGCCGGTACTGCATGCATGGCCACGCACACGCATGGTGTTCCAGCGCTTCGAACAGGGCGAAGCCCTCAACCCCAACCGGTTTCGCATCCCTGAGCCGGTCATCGACCGCAGGCGGCAGCGCCCGATCTGGGCCTTGGACCTGATTTTGCTACCACTGGTCGGTTTTGATGATGCAGGCGGGCGGCTGGGGATGGGCGGCGGGTTCTACGATCGCAGCCTGGCCTACCAGGCACGCCGTAAAACGTGGAAAAAGCCACTGCTGCTGGGGCTGGCCCATGAATGCCAGAAGGTGGAGCGGCTGGCGCAGGCCAGTTGGGATGTACCGCTGCAGGGCACGGTGTCGGACCGCCACTGGTACCTGGCGCCGCAGTAGGCCGTGCCGCTTGTGGGGGTCAACGTTGCGGCTGGCTGGCCTCGGCGGCCGTCTGATAGGCGTTGTCCAGCTTGCGCTCCCAGAACCCTTGCGCATAACCGGTGGTGACCACACCCAAGCCAAAAATGAACACCAGGACCCACAGCAGGTCCGGCTTTTTACGTTGATTCATCGACGATTGCCCCCCAGGCAAACTGTTCAGTGCTCGGCGACTTTTTGGGTAGCGCCGTAGCATCGCACTTCAAACGGGGCGCATTCTCCGACAACATGCGTCCGCAAGCAAACCTTGACGTCAACCGGCTGTCGGTTTAGTTCAATACGTTATTTCAAAACTTTTCAGGAGCACCGCGCATGGCCTATTGGCTGATGAAGTCCGAGCCCGACGAGCTGTCCATCGAGGCCCTGGGGCGGTTGGGTGAGGCGCGCTGGGACGGGGTGCGCAACTACCAGGCGCGCAATTTTCTGCGGGCCATGAGCGTTGGCGATGAGTTCTTCTTCTACCATTCCAGCTGCCCGCAGCCTGGGATCGCGGGCATCGCCAAGGTAGTGCGCGCGGCGTACCCGGACCCCACCGCCCTCGACCCGCAAAGCCACTATTACGACGCCAAGGCCACCGCCGATAAAAACCCGTGGAGCGCGGTGGACGTGGCCCATGTGCAGACCCTGCCGCGGGTGCTGGAGCTGGGCTGGCTGAAGCAGCAAGCCGAACTGGCCGAGCTGCCACTGGTGCAAAAAGGCAGCCGCCTTTCAGTGATGCCGGTCACCCCCGCGCAGTGGGCGGCGGTGTTGGCCTTGCGCTAGGCCTCACAGCCAGCCCGCCCGCCTTACTGGACGATCAGGTTGTTGAACAGCAGGTCCTCGACGATCGGCTTGCCCTCTTCGGCTTCCATCACCTGCTGAACCTGCTTCAGTGCCTCCTGGCGCAGGTGCTCCTTGGCCTCGACATTGCTCATGCTGTCTACCGTCTGCTGGGCGAACAGTGCCACCAGCTGGTTACGGATCAACGGCTCGTGGCTCTGCACGGCCTTAGCCGCTTCATCGCCGGTGACCCGCAGGGCTACGTCAGCCTTGTACACCCGCAGGCGAGGGCCACCGTCGAGGGCATAATTGCCTACGAATGGAGGGTTGAGGCTGATATAGGCGACCTTGGGCGCGCCCTCCTTGGCTTCTTCGGCCAGGGCTGCGGCAGGTAGCACCAGGGCCAGTACCATCAAGATCCACGCTTTCACGAATTCGCTCCTCAATACAGTTGCCGCCAGCTTACCCAGCGCGCCGTGCAAACCCAAGCCCGGGCTTATGCCTGCCCATCAGGGCAGGCCATGCTCGTTGACCCGGCGGGCCGGCCTCCTACACTTATCGGCCATTACCCGCAAAGGAATAGCCCACGATGAAAGCCTTGCTGTGCAAAACCCTGGGCCCGGCAAGCGGCCTGGTACTCGAGGAGGTGGCAAGCCCTCTCCCCAAGCCAAACGAGGTGCTGCTGGATGTGCGTGCCGCCGGGGTCAATTTCCCGGACACCCTGATCATCGAAGGCAAGTATCAGTTCCAGCCTGCCCTGCCCTTTTCACCTGGTGGGGAGGCGGCCGGGGTGGTGGCGGCGGTTGGCGAAAAGGCTGGCGCCTTCAAGGTAGGTGACCGGGTAATGGCGCTGACCGGCTGGGGTGCATTCGCCGAACAGGTGGCGGTACCGGCCTACAACCTGCTGCCGATACCGGCGGGCATGGATTTCACCAGCGCCGCAGCCTTCGGCATGACCTATGGCACCTCGATGCATGCCCTGCGCCAGCGGGGACGGTTGCAGCCAGGGGAAACCCTGCTGGTGCTGGGCGCATCCGGTGGCGTGGGCCTGGCGGCCGTTGAAATCGGCAAGGCCATGGGCGCCCGGGTGATCGCAGCGGCCAGCAGTGCCGAGAAACTGGCGGTGGCCAAAGCTGCCGGGGCAGATGAGCTGATCGACTACAGCGGGGGCAGCCTGCGCGAAGAAATCAAGCGCTTGACCGGGGGTAACGGTGTGGATGTGATCTTCGACCCGGTGGGCGGCGAACTGTTCGAGCAGGCGGTACGCGGGCTGGCCTGGAACGGCCGGTTACTGGTAGTGGGCTTTGCCAGTGGTGTGATCCCGCAGCTTGCAGCCAACCTGGTGCTGCTCAAAGGCGCGGCGGTGCTGGGCGTGTTCTGGGGGGCCTTCGCCCAGCGCCAGCCCCAGGACAACGCGGCAAACTTCCAGCAGCTGTTTGCCTGGTACGCCGAGGGCAAGCTGAACCCACTGGTGTCGCACACCTATCCACTGGCCGAGGCTGGGGCGGCCATCGACAAGCTGGGCCAGCGGCAGGCAGTGGGCAAGCTGGTGGTGTCAGTGCCGTGAGGGCGCTACCGCCTCAGGCCTCGCCCAGGTTGTGACAGCGCCTGAAACGCGCCTCCAGGCTGCGGTCAGGCATCTGGTGAGTACGCAGGGCGTTGAGTGTTTGCTCAACATAATCGCGCGTAGTGCCGTAGCGCCCTGCTGCACGGGCCAGAATGTGGCTGAGCAGCGTGTCTGGCAGGTTACCTGCGTAGCACGGCAAATGGCGCTCCAGCACAAAGCCCAGTGCCTGCACCTTGCTGCCGTCGCCCAGCCGGCAATTCAGCCAATGGGGGCGGTACGCCGGGTAGGGCATCTCCCGTTGCCACAAGGCCATCAGCGAGGCGTCCAGTGTGCGCTCGTCCAGCCTGTAGGCGAAGCCGCTGCAGGAGCCACCACGGTCCAGGCCGAAGACCAGCCCAGGGGTTTCTGGCGTGCCACGGTGCTCGTGCGACCACAGGTACAGGCCGCGGTGATAGCCGTGCACCCGCGCCCGCTGACGCTCCACGGCGCTGCACTCTGGCCGCCAGATCAATGAGCCGTAGGCAAACAACCACACTGGCCCACCCGGGTGCTGCGACAGGGTGGCCTGCATGGAAGTGTGCAACTGCTCACGTGTGAGGGGCTGGCCAAAATCGAGTGACGGGGGGTAGTTAACTTGCCAGGACGAACTTTCAAGTGCCGACATAAGCTGCCGCCAGGAGTCTCCGCATACAAAAACATGTAACCCAACTAGGCCTTGAGGCACACGCAGTACCCACTCGCCGCGGCCGGCATGGGCCGGGACGCCAACAGAGCGGGCCCGGACCTTGTATAAGCTAAGTCAGGAAGTTGAGGCGGACAAGCGCATGTCGAAATTTTCATGCACGCAGCCGACGACCGGAACTTATTGTTTCCAGGCCAGCGAAAGTTAGTGATCAAGGCGGTAACAATTACCGCCTTATACCCCGATGTTCAAACTTCGGTTATTAGCCGCGGGGGGCGTAGGCAAAGACATCGGCACGCATACGGTGCGCATCCATGCCCGCTTCAACCAGGGCGTCGAGGGTGGCATAGATCATGTTGGGCGAACCGCTGGCATAGACGTGTACGCTGTTGAGGTCACTGATGTCCTCGCAGACCGCTTGGTGCAGCATGCCGCAGCGCCCTTCCCAACCACACAGGTCGCTGACCACCTGGTGCAGGTACAGGTTCGGCAACTGCAACCACTCGTCCCAGTGTTCGATCTGGTAGAAGTCCTCTGGCCGGCGCACGCCCCAGTACAGGTGGACCGGGTGCTTGAACCCTTGAGCGCGGCAGTGCTCGACCAGGCTGTGCATCTGCCCCATGCCGGTGCCAGCAGCGATCAGCACCAGTGGCCCGTCAGGCAGTTCGGCCAGGTGTGTATCGCCAAAGGGCATTTCAATGCGCGCCAGGCGGTCGTGCTGCAGTTGTTCGATCAACTGTACCGCGCTGGGCTCGCGCGCCAGCACATGCAGCTCAAGCTCGCGGCCGGCATGGGGGGCAGATGCCAGCGAAAACGCCGCCTGCTTGCCGCCCTGGCGTTCGATCATCAGGTACTGCCCGGCATGGTAACGCAGCGGCTTGCCCGCTGGGGCACGCAAGCGGACGCGCCAGACGTCGCCGCCAACCTCGCGGCACTCACTCACGGTGCACGCCAGTTTGCGCACCGGCAATTCGCCCAGGGCGAGCACCCCATCCCACAGCAGCACGCAGTCCTCCAGGGGTTCGGCAAGGCAGGTGAACAGCTCACCATGATCGCGCACCTCACCGTCCTGGCGCACGCGGCCCTCTACCAACAACGCGGCGCAGACATGGCAATTGCCATTGCGGCAGCTGTTGGGGCAGTCATAACCCAGCCGGCGCGCGCCATCCAGGATCCTTTCACCGGGCTCGAGCGCCAACACCGCCCCGGACGGCTGCAACGTTACCTGCATCAATCTATTCCCAACTGATCCCACAGCTCATCGATACGCCGGGTAACGGCTTCGTCCTTGACGATAACCCGCCCCCACTCGCGTGTAGTCTCGCCCGGCCACTTGTGGGTGGCATCCAGGCCCATCTTCGAACCCAACCCCGACACCGGTGACGCGAAGTCCAGGTAGTCGATCGGCGTGTTGTCGATCATCACCGTATCACGCTTGGGGTCCATGCGCGTGGTGATGGCCCAGATCACGTCGTTCCAGTCGCGGGCATTGATGTCGTCGTCGGTCACGATAACGAACTTGGTGTACATGAACTGTCGCAGGAACGACCATACACCCAGCATCACGCGCTTGGCATGCCCCGGGTACTGCTTCTTCATGGTCACTACCGCCATGCGGTACGAACAACCTTCGGGCGGCAGGTAGAAGTCGACGATTTCCGGGAACTGCTTCTGCAGGATCGGCACGAACACTTCGTTGAGCGCCACACCCAGGATGGCAGGTTCATCCGGCGGCCGACCGGTGTAGGTACTGTGATAGATCGGTTTCTGCCGATGGGTGATGCGCTCCACGGTGAACACCGGGAAGCTGTCGACTTCGTTGTAGTAACCGGTGTGGTCGCCGTAAGGCCCTTCGGGGGCCATCTCGCCTGGGTGAATCACACCCTCGAGGATGATCTCGGCACTGGCTGGAACCTGCAGGTTGTTGCCCCGGCACTTGACCAGCTCGGTGCGGTTGCCGCGCAACAGGCCGGCGAAGGCGTATTCGGAAAGCGTATCGGGCACCGGGGTCACGGCGCCCAGAATGGTCGCAGGGTCGGCGCCCAGCGCAACAGCGACGGGGAATGGCTGCCCGGGGTGCTTCTCGCACCATTCGCGGTAGTCGAGGGCGCCGCCACGGTGGCTCAGCCAACGCATGATGACCTTGTTGCGGCCAATCACCTGCTGGCGGTAGATACCCAGGTTCTGGCGGTCCTTGTTCGGGCCGCGGGTAACGGTGAGGCCCCAGGTAATCAGCGGCGCCACGTCGCCTGGCCAGCAATGCTGCACCGGCAACGCACCGAGGTCGACATCATCGCCCTCCAGCACTACCTCCTGGCACACGGCGTCCTTGACCACCTTGGGCGCCATCGACACGACCTTCTTGAAGATCGGCAGCTTTGACCAGGCATCCTTGAGGCCCTTTGGCGGCTCCGGCTCCTTGAGGAAGGCCAGCAACTTGCCGATTTCGCGCAACTCGTCGACAGACTCGGCGCCCATGCCCATGGCCACCCGCTGCGGGGTACCGAACAGGTTGCCCAGCACCGGCATGTCAAAGCCTGTGGGCTTCTCGAACAACAATGCCGGGCCTTTGGCGCGCAGGGTACGGTCGCAGACCTCGGTCATTTCCAGGACGGGAGAGACCGGGACCTGGATGCGCTTGAGCTCGCCGCGCTGTTCCAGGCCACGGATGAAGTCGCGCAAGTCGCGATACTGCATGCAGAAGCCTCGTGTTGGCCGTGTCGATCGGGGGGTGCAGAGTGTAGCGCAAATGAATTGGGGCCGCTTCGCAGCCCTTCGCGGGCAAGCCCGCAAAGGGCTGCAAAACAGCCCCAATCAATAACCGCCGGAAATGCTTACTTGCGCTTCATCGACAGGAAGAACTCGTCGTTGGTCTTGGTCTGCTTGAGCTTGTCGACCAGGAACTCGATCGCGGCGATTTCATCCATCGGGTGCAGCAGCTTGCGCAGAATCCACATGCGCTGCAGCTCGTCGTCGGCAGTGAGCAGCTCTTCGCGGCGGGTACCGGAACGGTTGATGTTGATGGCCGGGAACACGCGCTTTTCGGCGATGCGGCGGTCCAGCGGCAGCTCCATGTTACCGGTGCCCTTGAACTCCTCGTAGATCACTTCGTCCATCTTCGAGCCGGTTTCGACCAGCGCGGTGGCGATGATGGTCAGCGAGCCGCCTTCTTCGATGTTACGCGCAGCGCCAAAGAAGCGCTTTGGCTTTTCCAGGGCGTGGGCGTCGACACCACCGGTGAGTACCTTGCCGGAGCTCGGGATCACGGTGTTGTAGGCACGTGCCAGGCGGGTGATGGAGTCCAGCAGGATCACCACGTCCTTTTTGTGCTCGACCAGGCGCTTGGCCTTCTCGATGACCATCTCGGCCACCTGCACGTGACGGGTGGGTGGCTCGTCGAAGGTGGACGCAACCACTTCGCCGCGCACGGTGCGCTGCATTTCGGTCACTTCTTCAGGGCGCTCGTCGATCAGCAGGACGATCAGGTGGCACTCAGGGTTGTTACGGGTAATGTTCGCCGCGATGTTCTGCAGCATGATCGTCTTGCCCGCCTTGGGCGGCGCGACGATCAGGCCACGCTGGCCTTTGCCGATCGGGGCGCACAGGTCGATGACGCGACCGGTGAGGTCTTCGGTGGAGCCGTTACCGGCTTCCATCTTCAGGCGCTTGTTGGGGAACAGCGGCGTCAGGTTTTCGAACAGGATCTTGTTCTTCGCGTTTTCCGGGCGGTCGAAGTTGATGGTGTCGACCTTCAGCAGCGCGAAGTAGCGCTCCCCTTCCTTCGGCGGGCGGATCTTGCCGACGATGGTGTCACCGGTGCGCAGGTTGAAGCGGCGGATCTGGCTTGGCGAGACGTAGATGTCGTCAGGGCCGGCCAGGTAGGACGCATCAGCGGACCGCAGGAAACCGAAACCATCCTGGAGAATCTCCAGCACGCCATCACCGGAAATCTCTTCGCCGCTCTTCGCGTGCTTTTTCAGCAGGGCGAAGATCACGTCCTGTTTGCGCGAACGGGCCATGTTTTCGATGCCCATCTGTTCGGCCATTTCCAAAAGATCGGTAATCGGCTTTTGCTTGAGTTCAGTCAGGTTCATAAGGGGAATGACGTAATCATGTAAGAAGGGAGAATTAAGCTTTGGCTTAATGAGGCCGCGCCGCTAGATGGCGAAAGGATCGCGTACTGATTCGAATTGGGGATGCTTCGGCGACGGCATGTAGAGGGCACTGGAGAAGCAGTGCGAGGCCGAATGTAACACTTGCTTTTTTCTGCGTCTAGTGCAGTAGAAAAGAAAAGCCCCGCATTTGCGGGGCCTTTGTATCACAGGTGGGCGTCGAGGAACGCTTGCAGCTGGGATTTGGACAGCGCACCCACCTTGGTGGCTTCGACGTTGCCGTTCTTGAACAGCATCAGCGTCGGGATACCACGTACGCCGTGCTTGGCAGGGGTTTCCTGGTTCTCGTCGATGTTCAGCTTGGCGACGGTCAGCTTGCCCTCGTAGGTACCCGCGATGTCGTCCAGCACTGGAGCGATCATCTTGCAGGGGCCGCACCACTCAGCCCAGTAATCCACCAGCACCGGGCCTTGGGCCTTCAGGACATCAGCCT
This sequence comes from Pseudomonas sp. S36, assembly GCF_016647875.1. Taxonomy (NCBI): domain Bacteria; kingdom Pseudomonadati; phylum Pseudomonadota; class Gammaproteobacteria; order Pseudomonadales; family Pseudomonadaceae; genus Pseudomonas; species Pseudomonas sp. S36. Next base: position 36,063 of record NZ_JACVVG010000017.1, read on the forward strand.
CGAAGGTGGCGTCGGTCACATGTTTGATCAGATCGCTGCTCATGGATATCTCCAGGTTCGTATGCAAAAAAACGTTGCCCATCATAGCTGCACCCGCCGCCTACAGGAAGCCGCAGACGATTGAGTGTAACTATAGTTGTGGAAGATGCCGCGAATCGAAACTGTCACATGGCCTTCATAGAATCGAATGGCACATTGCCTTGCATCAAGCACAGTACGAAGGCGAGGTGCCACGCGTTGGCGACAGCCTGCTATCGTGGCACGATTGCCAGGTTAACGACCGAGAACGACCAGATCATGCCGCAAACCACCGCGAAGAACCTGTCCCTGATCGCAGCCATCGACCTTGGCTCCAACAGTTTCCACATGGTAGTGGCCAAGGCCCACCATACCGAAATCCGCATCCTCGAGCGGCTGGGCGAAAAGGTGCAGCTGGCCGCCGGCATCGACGAAGAGCGCAGGCTCAGCGAAGAAGCCATGGAGCGGGGCCTGGAGTGCCTCAAGCGCTTTGCCCAGTTGATCAACGGCATGCCGGCAGGCGCCGTACGCATCGTGGGCACCAACGCCCTGCGCGAAGCACGCAACCGCAACACCTTCATCCAGCGTGCCGAAGCCATTCTGGGCCACCCCGTCGAGGTCATTTCCGGCCGCGAAGAGGCGCGCCTGATCTACCTGGGCGTATCGCACACCCTCGCTGACACCCCGGGCAAGCGCCTGGTGGCCGATATCGGCGGCGGCAGCACCGAGTTCATCATCGGCCAGCGCTTCGAGCCGCTGCTGCGCGAGAGCCTGCAGATGGGCTGCGTCAGCTTCACCCAGCGCTACTTCCGCGACGGCAAGATCACCCCGGCCCGCTACGCCCAGGCCTACACCGCCGCGCGCCTGGAACTGATGAGCATCGAAAATGCCCTGCATCGCCTGACCTGGGACGAGGCCATCGGCTCGTCCGGCACCATCCGCGCCATTGGCGCAGCCATCAAGGCCGGTGGCCTGGGCAATGGCGAGGTCAACGCTGAAGGCCTGGCGTGGGTCAAGCGCAAGCTGTTCAAGCTGGGCGAGGTCGACAAGATCGACTTCGACGGCGTCAAGCCAGACCGTCGTACCATCTTCCCCGCAGGGCTGGCCATTCTCGAGGCGATCTTCGATGCCCTCGAACTGCAGCGCATGGACCACTGTGACGGCGCGCTTCGTGAAGGGGTGCTGTTCGACCTGCTGGGCCGCCACCACCACGAAGACGTGCGCGAACGCACCCTGAACTCGCTGATGGAGCGTTATCACGTGGACCAGGGGCAGGCGGCGCGGGTAGAGCGCAAAGCCCTGCACGCCTTCGACCAGGTGGCCGCCGCGTGGGACCTGCAGGGCGGTAACTGGCGCGACCTGTTGGGCTGGGCTGCCAAGGTGCACGAAATCGGCCTGGATATCGCCCACTACCACTACCACAAGCATGGCGCCTACCTGATCGAGCACTCCGACCTTGCCGGGTTTTCCCGCGAGGACCAGCAGATGATGGCCTTGCTGGTGCGCGGCCACCGCCGCAATATCCCCAAGGACCGCTACGCCGAACTGGGCGATGAAGGCGTGAAGCTGTTGCGCCTGTGCGTGCTGCTGCGCTTTGCCATTCTGTTCCACCATATCCGTGGCAACCAGCAGATGCCAAAAGTGGAACTCAAGGCAGACGATGACCGGCTTGAAGTGGTGTTCCCGCAGGGCTGGCTGGAGCAGAACCAGCTGACCCAGGCCGACTTCGCCAACGAGGCGGAGTGGCTGGCCCGGGTCGGGTTCATCCTCAGCGTACGTTAAGTACCGGGTTGCTCAGGCGCTCCAGCAGGGTCGCCTGGGCACTGCGCGGGTTCTGGTTGCCGGTTGGCGAGCTACGCACATAGCGGCCGTCCGGCTGCAGGGTCCAGGCATGGGTGTTGTCGGTGAGGTAGGCTTCCAGTTCCTTCTTCACCCGCAACAGCAGCTTCTTGCCTTCCACCGGGAAGCAGGTCTCGACACGCTTGTCGAGGTTGCGCTCCATCCAGTCGGCACTGGACAGGTAGATCTGCTCTTCGCCGCCATTGAGGAAGTAGAACACCCGGGTGTGCTCCAGGAAGCGGCCGATGATCGAGCGCACCTGAATGTTGTGTGAAACCCCCGCAATGCCTGGGCGCAGGCAGCACATGCCGCGCACCACCAGGTCGATCCTCACGCCCGACTGGCTGGCCTTGTAAAGCGCCTTGATGACCTTGGCGTCGGTCAGCGAGTTGAACTTGGCGATGATGTGCGCCGGTTTGCCGTCGAGGGCAAACTGGGTTTCCCGCGCGATCATGTCCAGCATGCCCTTCTTCAGGGTGAACGGCGCATGCAGCAGTTTTTTCATGCGCAGGGTCTTGCCCATGCCGATCAGCTGGCTGAACAGCTTGCCGACGTCTTCGGTGAGGGCATCATCGGAGGTGAGCAGGCTGTAGTCGGTGTAAAGGCGGGCGTTACCGGCGTGGTAGTTACCCGTGCCCAGGTGGGCGTAGCGCACGATCTCGCCCTGCTCGCGGCGCAGAATCAGCATCATCTTGGCGTGGGTCTTGAAGCCAACCACCCCATAGATCACTACTGCCCCGGCCGCTTGCAGGCGGCTGGCCATCTGCAGGTTGGACTCTTCGTCGAAGCGGGCCCGCAGCTCAATCACCGCGGTAACCTCCTTGCCGTTACGCGCTGCATCCACCAAGGCATCGACGATCTCCGAGTTGGCCCCGGAGCGGTAAAGGGTCTGGCGCACGGCGAGTACATGCGGGTCCTTGGCGGCCTGGCGCAGCAGGTCGATCACCGGCGTGAAGGACTCGAACGGGTGCATCAGCAGGATGTCCTGCTTGCCAATCACGCTGAAGATGTTGTCGGCATTCTGCAGCAGCTTGGGGATGGCCGGGGTGAACGGCAGGTACTGCAGCTCGGGGTGGCTATCCAGCCCGGTGATGCTGAACAGGCGCGTAAGGTTTACCGGGCCGTTTACCTGGTACAGCTCGCTCTCGCTCAGGCTGAACTGCTTGAGCAGGTAGTCCGACAGGTGTTTCGGGCAGGTGTCGGCCACCTCCAGGCGCACGGCATCGCCATAGCGGCGCGAGAACAGCTCACCGCGCAACGCGCGGGCCAGGTCATCGACCTCTTCGGAGTCCAGTGCCAGGTCTGCGTTGCGGGTCAGGCGGAACTGGTAGCAGCCCTTGACCTTCATGCCCTGGAACAGGTCGTCTGCGTGGGCATGGATCATCGACGACAGGAACACATAGTTGGCCCCCGCGCCGCCCACCTCCTCTGGCACCCGGATGACCCGGGGCAGCAGGCGCGGTGCCGGGATGATCGCCAGGCCCGAGTCGCGGCCAAAGGCGTCGACGCCTTCGAGCTCGACGATGAAGTTGAGGCTCTTGTTCACCAGCAGCGGGAACGGGTGCGTGGGGTCGAGGCCGATCGGGGTGATGATCGGGGCGATCTCGTCGCGGAAGTAGCGGCGCACCCAGGTCTTGAGCTTGGGTGTCCAGTAACGGCGGCGGATGAACCGAATCTGGTGTTTTTCCAGCTCGGGCAGCAGCACATCGTTGAGGATGGCGTACTGGCGGTCCACTTCGATGTGGACCAGCTCGCTGATGCGCGTCAGCGCCTGATGCGGCTGCAAACCGTCGGCACCGGCCTGCTCACGGGCAAAATTGATCTGCTTCTTGAGGCCGGCTACGCGGATTTCGAAGAACTCGTCCAGGTTGCTGGAGAAGATCAGCAGGAACTTGAGGCGTTCGAGCAGCGGGTAGCTCTCGTCCAGCGCCTGTTCCAGTACGCGAATGTTGAACTGCAACTGCGACAGCTCGCGATGAATGTACAGGCTGGTGTCGTCCAGGCCTGGTACGGCGATGGCAGGCGCAGGGGCCGGCGGCGGCGCGACCGGCTCAGCGGCCTGCTCCACCAGAGGCTCTGGCACGGGGGGCAGGTCTGGCGGGGTTTGCACCAGTTCTTCCGGAAGCTCCTGGGCCTCCTTGATCACGACAGGGGTGAGCACTTCGTTGTTCATCTGGCGGTCCTGAGGACGTTAACGCCCTATCATCAATTGAGCGGCAAGATAAGCGCCCATTATGACGCCTGTGTTACATAACAGGGCAAGGCATGGCGCGTAGCATCAGGCATTGTCCGTGTAGGCATTGTTCACGTCGAGACACATTTGGACACTTTCCCGAATGCCCACGAAGGGGTAGGCTGCGCGTTCATTTCGCCAGCACCTCAGAAAATGCTCCAACAATTCCTGCAGGATTTCGGCTACTTTGCCCTTTTTCTAGGCACCTTCTTCGAAGGCGAGACCATTCTGGTGCTTGCGGGTTTTCTTGCGTTCCGCGGTTACATGGATATCAAACTCGTGTGCCTGGTGGCCTTTCTGGGCAGCTATGCCGGGGATCAGCTGTGGTACTTCATGGGCCGGCGGCACGGGCGCAAGATCCTGGCACGCAAGCCACGCTGGCAGGCCATGGGCGACCGGGCCCTGGACCACATCCGCCGCCACCCGGATATCTGGGTGCTGAGCTTCCGCTTCGTCTACGGCCTGCGCACGGTCATGCCGGTTGCCATTGGCCTGTCTGGCTACCCGCCACGGCGCTACCTGCTGCTCAATGGCATTGGTGCAGCCATCTGGGCAGTGGCCCTGGGTGCTGCGGCCTACCACTTCGGCGCCATCCTCGAAGGCCTGCTGGGCAACATCAAACGTTACGAGCTGTGGGTGCTTGGCGCCTTGCTGGTGCTGGGCGTGGGGCTGTGGCTGCGCAGGTACTTGCGCACGCTGCGGGCAGAACGCCGGGCCGCGCGCGAGTCGCAGGACTGAACACCCGCGCGCCCGCGCAATCCAACCAAACAGGACGTCCCCGCGCTGGGCAGCGCTGCCAGGCTGGCGGGTATCGAGCGCATCGACCCTGGAGAAATGAGCATGACAAAAAAAGTAGCGGTGATTCTTTCCGGTTGCGGCGTGTATGACGGCGCAGAAATCCACGAAAGCGTGATCACCCTCCTGCGCCTCGACCAGCGTGGTGCGCAGGTACAGTGCTTCGCCCCGGACATCGCCCAACTGCACGTCATCAACCACCTGACGGGCGAAGAGATGCCCGAATCGCGGAACGTGTTGGTGGAGTCGGCGCGCATTGCCCGCGGTGAGGTGAAGGATATCCGCGAGGCCAAGGCCGAGGACTTCGACGCGCTCATCGTGCCGGGCGGCTTCGGGGCGGCCAAGAACCTGTCCACCTTCGCGGCTGACGGGGCGGACTGCAGCGTCAACGCAGACGTACTGGCCCTGGCCGAAGCGTTCGCGGCCGCCTGCAAGCCGGTTGGCCTGATCTGCATTTCGCCGGCGCTGGCGGCCAAGATCTACGGGCCTGGCGTGGTGTGCACCATCGGTACCGATGCCGATACCGCCGCCGCCGTGGTGAAGATGGGCGGTACCCATGAAGAGTGCGACGTACACGACATCGTTGAAGACGTGCAGCGCAAGCTGGTGACCACCCCGGCCTACATGTCGGCCAAGACCATCAGCGACGCAGCCGGGGGCATCTACAAGCTGGTGGACCGGGTGCTGGAACTGACCCACGAGTAAACCCAGGCTCGCAGGGCCTGGCGCAGCGCCGTCGGCTCAGGCCTTGGACAGGCGGGCGATGATGCGGTCCAGCGCGTTGGCGAACGCCTGTTTGTCGCGCTCGGCGTAGGGCGGCTGCCCTCCCCCCGCCTGGCCCTGCTCGCGCAGTTCGGTGAACAGGTTACGTGCTGCCAACCGGTCGCCCATGTTTCGCTCGTCGAACTCGCGCCCACGCGGGTCCAGCGCCGCCACGCCCTTCTTCACCAGGCGGTCGGCCAAGGGCACGTCGCTGCAGATGACCAACTCGCCCGGCATGGCGTGTTCAACCAGGTAATCGTCGGCCGCATCAGGGCCGCTGGGCACCACGATCAGCTTCACCAGCGAAAACGCCGGTTTGGCCACAGCCTGGCCCGCCACCATCACCACCTCGAACTTGCGTTTGAGGGCAAATTTCACGATCAGATCCTTGGCTGCCTTGGGGCAGGCGTCTGCATCGATCCACACTCTCATCAGAAACCTCACACTCAACTTGACCCGCCCATCATGCAGCAAGCCTGTGCAAAGCAGTAATTGCCGAGCAACCGACGGGCAAATGACGCCAATATTCCGATAATGCTGCTGAGGCACCGCGGGTAAGGCTAAACTCGCTGCAGCCCCACCGGCCTGCCGAGCGCCCCATGAACCACCCCCACGAAATCCGCCTTGACCTGGACCAAGGGATTGATCGCAAGCTCTTGTCGACGTTGCGTGGGCGTTTCATGCACATCAATCAGGGCCGGTTACTGCGCGCAACAGAGGGCCTGTCCACGCGCCAGCAGCAGGTGCTTACGCTGCTACCGCTGCTGCTGCACGTCAATCATCCCCTGCTGCCGGGGTACATCTCTGGCAATACGCCTGCCGGCGTGTGCGGCTTCGAACCGAGTGCCGCACAGGTGGCCGAGGCCCAGCGCCTGGCCCGCTCATTCAGCACCAAGCCCCGTGAAAATTCTTCGCCACGCCCGATACAGGGGCTGTTCCTGATCGGCAGCCTGGGCTCGCTGGCCCAGGCCGAGCAAAGTGACATGGACTTCTGGGTGTGCCACGCCGCGGATCTACAACCCGAGGCGCTGCAAACCCTGCGCTGCAAATGCCAATTGCTGGAGGCCTGGGCCGCCAGCCTGGGCGCCGAGGCGCACTGCTTTCTGATCGATACCCAAGCGTTCGCACAGGGCCAACGCACCGGCCAACTGGGCTCGGACGATTGCGGTACGACCCAGCACTACCTGCTGCTGGACGAGTTCTACCGCACTGCCATCTGGCTGGCTGGGCGCATCCCCGTGTGGTGGCTGGTACCGGTGGACCAGGAGGGCGATTACGCTGGCTACACGCAGGCGCTGCTGGGCAAACGCTTCATCCCCGAACAGGAAACCCTCGACCTTGGCCATCTGGCGCAATTGCCTGCCCAAGAGTTCGTCGGCGCCGGCCTGTGGCAATTGTTCAAGGGTATAGACTCGCCCCACAAGTCGCTGCTCAAGCTGCTGTTGATTGAGGTCTACGCCAGTGAACACGCCACCCAGCCCTGCCTGAGCCTGGAATACAAAGCGGCCGTGTTCGCCAACCAGACCGACCTGGACGCGCTGGACCCGTACGTGATGATGTACCGCCGCATCGAACGCTACCTGCTGCAACGCGGGCAACCTGCTCGCCTGGAATTGGTACGGCGCAGCCTGTATTTGAAGGTAAACAGAAAACTCAGCGACAAATCCCGGGCAAGTGGCTGGCAGCGCAGGTTGATGCAGCGCCTGACCGACGAATGGGGTTGGGGCCAACGGCAGCTGGCCTTGCTTGACAGCCGCCCGCTATGGAAGGTGCAGCAGGCTACCCTGGAGCGGCGCGAACTGGTGGCCGAACTGAGCGGCAGCTACCGCTTTCTCAGCCACTTCGCCCGTGTGCGCAATGCGGCAAGCCGTGCCGACCAGCGCGACCTCAACGTGCTTGGCCGGCGACTTCGTGCAGCCTTCGAGCGCCGTGCCGGCAAGGTAGAAGTGATCAACCCGGGCAGCGTGCAGGACCTTGCCGAGAGCCTCCTGACACTGGCCCAGGAACCTGATGGCAAGGCGCCCGGCAGCCACCGCTGGGCGCTTTACCGCGACAACCTCAGCACCTATGACATGGAACTTGCCAGCCCCCTCAGGCACGACCGGCACCTATTGCCCCTGCTGGCCTGGGCGCATTGCAACGGCGTGATCGACAGCAGCACCCGGCTGGCCATCCAGCCGGGGGCCAGCGACCTGGCAGAGCCGGAGCTGTCCGCGCTGCTGGGCTGCCTGCGGGCACTCATCAGCCTGCCAATGCCACCCGCCAGCGAGGTACACCTGCTGCAACCCAGTGTGGCCGACCAGATTCTGCTGCTGGTAAACGTCGCGCTGGACCCCTTGCCCCATCACCGCGACCTGGACATCACCCTGACGACCGAACGCACCGATTCGCTCAGCTATGGCGGCGTACGCGAAAACCTCGTGCTGACGGTGGACCAGGTAACCGTCAACACCTGGAGCGAAGTGCTGGTGGCGCGATACGAAGGTGAGCACGCGCTGGCGCGCTGCCTGCGCGACCATCTCGCCACGCCCGCGCGCGCGAATCACCGGCCGGGTGTACGGGTGCACTGTTTTTGCCAGAACCGCGCCCAGGCCATTCGCCAGCGCATCCAGGAAGTGTTCGATACGGTTCAAGGCCTGCATCAGCAGGGGCTGCCCTGTCGCTACCTGTTGCAGGTAGCGCACTACACCCATGTGCTGGAGCTGCTGCCGGGTGACGCCAGCCTCACCAGCCTGGCCGGGCATGACGAACTGCTGGCCTGCCTGGGGCAACCACGCAACCGTTACAGCCCCCTGCACCTGGACCCCAACGCCCTGCAAGGCACGGACCTTGCGCTGGCGCTGAAACAAGGCCGCCCTGGCTGCATTCAGGTGTTCCACAGGCTGCTGGGCGGCGTGGTAGAGGTGCATGTACTGGATGAGTGCAATGCCCTGTGGCACCACCGCCTGCCAGTGCAAGACGACGCCGAACTGCCGCGCGAGCTCCAGCGCGTTTTGCACCCGCTGTTGCACGGCCGTAACGCTGTGCCCGACATTCACTACGTGCCTCTGTAGCCATGAGGGCGTGAAGCCCCAGCCCGCTCAGAGGTCGAAATCACCTGCCGCTTCGGGCTGGTACTCGACCTCCAGCAGCTTCAGCTTGAGGGTTTTGCCCCCGGGCGCGGGCCAGTCGATCTGTTCGCCAACAGAAAGCCCCAGCAAGGCGCAACCAATGGGTGCCAGAATCGAAACCTTGCCATCTGGGCCGGCATCCTTGGGGTACACCAGGGTGAGGTGATAGTCCTTGCCGCTGGCTTCTTCACGGCAGTGCACCCGCGAATTCATGGTCACCACGCCGGCAGGTACGTCCTCGTGACCGACCACCTGTTCGGCGCGGTCCAGCTCGCCCATAAGGGCAAGCACGCCCGGCGTACTTTCGTCGAGGCTGTCGATAAGACGCTCCAGACGCTGTACGTCCAAACGGGTGAGGATGAGGGAAGGCTTGGTGCTCATGATCCAGTCAGACTCCTTTGAACAGGCAATTTTCGATGCACAGATAAAGCAAAACCCCGCCCAAGGGCGGGGTTTGTACAGGCTTTGGCGTCACCGACGCAGAACCCGACACTACCACAGCCGGGCAAATACTCAAGCCCTTGCGGTCACTGTGCCTTTGCCTGATCGCGCAGGCTCTGCGCCTCGCGGCAGATCTGCCGGCGGCGGTGGTCATCGGCCGAACGCCACTCGCGGATATGCTCCACGTGGCGGTGGCAGCCGGTGCAGACGCGCTGTTCATCCAGCCGGCACACGCTGATGCACGGCGACGGCACGGCGGGGCTGACGTTGCTGTAAAGCGGCTTGGGCGGCCGGGCCTGGGGGGTGCTCATGTCAGATCTCTTCGAAGTCCAGCTTCTCGCCCGCCCGCTCCCAGACGATGCGCTCGAGCATTTCGCCCAGCAGCTCCTCGCTCTTTTCACACACCCACTTGCCGCTCTCTTCGTCGTAATCGAAGTGGAAACCGCCGGAGCGGTCGGCCAGCCACAGCTGGCGCAGGGGCTCCTGACGGCTGAAGATCAGCTGGCTGCCGTTTTCGAACGTGATGGTCAGCACGCCTGCGGAGTTTTCCATGTCCAGGTCCATGCCGCTCTCGTCGAACAGGTCTTCCAGCGCCTGTTGGGTCGCATCGACCAGGTCGTGGAAACGCGCTTCAGTCAAACTCATTGCAGGAACCTCGAAATTGGCTGCATGACAGGCAAGCCGGGCAAGATACGGGCGCCAAGCGCCCGCCGCAAGCGGCAGATTGCAAGCGGCAAGCTGCAAGCCACAAGCTGCAAGAAAAGGCTCAGCGTACACCGGCCAGCTTTTTCTTGTCGCTTGTAGCTTGCCGCTTGTAGCTCGTAGGGCTGCCGCCCCTCGCATAGGCAAGGCGCCGGTCGCTCGGTATACTCCGGCGCAATACTGCATTTTTAAGGATTTCACCCATGAAGCGCCTGATTTCCTCCCTCGCGGCGCTGGTCGCTGTTGCCTGCCTCGTTTCCGCATGCGGCCAGAAAGGCCCACTGTACCTGCCAGATGATGGCAAGGACGGCAAGGATGTGCACAAGTCGCACCAGCACCAGAGCAAAGCCAAGCCCGCCCAGACCGAAGAGCAGCAGCCTGACGTGCAGTCGGAGCCTGGGCAATCGCCAGAGCAGTAAGGGAATCAGATGAACGCTTTCAACTACCGCGACGGTGAGCTGTTCGCGGAAGGTGTGTCGCTGTCGGCCATCGCCGAACGCCATGGCACGCCGACCTACGTGTACTCGCGGGCGCACATCGAAGCCCAGTACCGCAGCTATACCGATGCCCTGCAAGGCAGTGAGCACCTGGTGTGCTTCGCGGTCAAAGCCAACTCCAACCTGGGTGTGCTGAACGTGCTGGCACGCCTGGGCGCTGGCTTCGATATCGTTTCCGGTGGCGAACTGGAGCGTGTACTGGCTGCGGGCGGGCGGGCTGATCGCGTGGTGTTCTCCGGTGTCGGCAAAACCCGCGAAGACATGCGGCGGGCCCTGGAAGTGGGCGTGCACTGCTTCAATGTGGAGTCCACCGACGAGCTGGAGCGCCTGCAAGTGGTGGCGGCCGAGATGGGCAAGGTGGCGCCGGTTTCCTTGCGGGTAAACCCCGACGTGGACGCGGGCACCCACCCGTACATCTCCACCGGCCTCAAGGAAAACAAGTTCGGTATCGCCATCGCCGATGCCGAAGCCATCTACGTGCGCGCTGCACAGTTGCCGAACCTGGACGTGGTGGGTGTCGACTGCCACATCGGCTCCCAGCTGACCACCGTGGAACCGTTCCTCGACGCGCTGGACCGCCTGCTGGTGCTGGTTGACCGCCTGGCCGAGTGCGGCATCCACTTGCGCCACCTGGACCTGGGCGGTGGCGTGGGCGTGCGCTACCGTGATGAGCAGCCGCCACAGGTGGCTGACTACATCAAGGCCATTCGCGAACGCGTGGGCGAGCGGGACCTGGCGTTGGTGTTCGAGCCGGGCCGCTACATCGTGGCCAATGCCGGCGTGCTGCTGACCCGGGTGGAATACCTCAAGCACACCGAGCACAAGGACTTCGCCATCATCGATGCGGCCATGAACGACCTGATCCGCCCGGCCCTGTACCAGGCGTGGATGGGGATCGATGCGGTCAAACCGCGCCACGGTGAAGGCCGCCCCTATGACCTGGTGGGCCCCATCTGCGAAACCGGCGACTTCCTGGGCAAGGACCGCATGCTGAACTTGGCCGAGGGTGACCTGCTGGCGGTGCAGTCGGCGGGCGCCTATGGTTTTGTCATGAGCTCCAACTACAACACCCGTGGCCGTTGCGCGGAAATCCTGGTCGACGGCGACCAGGCATTCGAAGTACGCCGCCGCGAAACCATCGCCGAATTGTACGCTGGCGAAAGCCTGCTGCCGGAGTAAGCCCATGCTGCTGCGCTTTACCAAGATGCATGGGCTGGGCAATGACTTCATGGTCCTGGACCTGGTCAGCCAGCACGCACATATTCAGCCCAAGCACGCCAAGCAGTGGGGTGACCGGCACACCGGTATCGGCTTCGACCAGTTGCTCATCGTCGAAGCCCCGAACAACCCTGAAGTGGATTTCCGCTACCGTATCTTCAATGCCGACGGCTCCGAAGTGGAACAGTGCGGCAATGGTGCGCGCTGCTTCGCCCGCTTCGTGCTGGACAAGCGCCTGACCGCCAAGAAGCGCATCCGCGTGGAAACCAAGAGCGGCATCATCGTGCTGGACATCCAGCAAGATGGCCAGGTAAGCGTCGACATGGGCCCACCCCGGTTCATCCCTGCCGATATCCCGTTCATTGCCGATGAGCAGGCCCTGAGCTACCCGCTGGAAGTAGACGGCCAGGTGCATGCCGTTGCCGCCGTGTCCATGGGTAACCCCCATGCCGTGCTGCGTGTGGATGACGTGCAGGCCGCACCTGTGCATCAATTGGGGCCGAAGATCGAGCACCACCCACGTTTCCCGCAGCGGGTCAATGCCGGCTTCCTGCAGGTGCTCGACCGCCATCGCGCCAGGCTGCGCGTGTGGGAACGCGGTGCCGGGGAAACCCAGGCGTGCGGCACCGGCGCTTGCGCCGCTGCGGTAGCCGCCATCAGCCAGGGCTGGATGGACTCCCCGGTATCGCTGGAGCTTCCGGGCGGCCGCCTGCACATCGAATGGGCAGGCCCAGGCAAGCCCGTGCTGATGACTGGCCCGGCTGTACGGGTTTACGAAGGACAGGTTCGACTTTAAGCGAGTAACCGTCATGACCGATCAGCCCAAGGTTGTACCCAAGCAGTCCGCTGACCTCGATGCCGAAGCGGTGGTCGCCTACCTGCGTGACCACCCCACCTTCTTCGCCGAGCACGACGAACTGCTGGTGGAGCAGCACATCCCGCACCAGCGGGGCGATAGCGTTTCGCTGGTAGAACGGCAGCTCAAACTGCTGCGCGACCGTAATATCGAGATGCGCCACCGCTTGTCGCAGCTGATGGATGTGGCACGCGACAACGACCGCCTGTTCGACAAAACCCGCCGGCTGATTCTCGACCTGCTCGATGCCGGCAACCTGGAAGAAGTGGTGATGGTGGTCGAAGACAGCCTGCGCCAGGAATTTCAGGTGCCCTTCGTCAGCCTTATCCTGTTTGGCGACAACGTCGCACCGGTGGGCCGCTGGGTCAGCAATGCCGAGGCCCAGCAGGCCATAGGCGCCCTGCTCGGTGGCGGCAAAACGGTCTGCGGCAACCTGCGCGAACACGAACTGGCGTTTCTTTTTGGTGAAGAACAACGCCGGGAAGTAGGCTCCAGCGCCGTGGCCGCCCTTGAGTACCAGGGCCTGCATGGGGTGCTGGCCATCGGCAGCCGCGACCCGCAGCACTACAAGAGCAGCGTCGGCACGTTGTTCCTTGGCTACATCGCCGAGGTGCTGGGCCGGGTGGTGCCCCGCGTCAGCCAGACCCTGCGCCCGGTACGCTGATGGACCACGCGCTGGAGGCTTATTGCGCGCACCTGCGCAACGAGCGCCAGGTGTCCGAGCACACGCTGCTGGCCTACCGTCGCGACCTGGCAAAGGTCATTGCCTACTGCAACCAGCACGGCATCGCCGGCTGGCCAGCCTTGCAGATCCAGCAACTGCGCCAGCTGGTCGCCAGGCAGCATCACCAGGGCCAGTCTTCGCGCAGCCTGGCACGCCTGCTGTCGGCGGTGAGGGGCCTGTACCGCTACCTCAACCGTGAAGGCCTTTGCCAGCATGACCCGGCCAATGGCCTGAGTGCCCCCAAGGGCGAGCGCCGGCTGCCCAAGGTGCTGGACACCGACCGCGCCCTGCAATTACTGGATGGCGGGGTTGATGACGATTTCATCGCCCGGCGCGACCAGGCCATGCTCGAGCTGTTCTATTCCTCGGGCCTGCGGCTTTCCGAACTGACCCAGCTCGACCTCGACCATATCGACCTTGCCGGTGGCCTGGTACAGGTCCTGGGCAAAGGGGGTAAGGCCCGGGTATTGCCCGTGGGGCGCAAGGCCCGCGAGGCATTGCAGGCCTGGTATCGCCTGCGCGGCATCGGCAACCCTCGGGACAGGGCCGTGTTCATTACCCGTCAGGGCAACCGCATCAGCGCCCGGGCGGTGCAACTGCGGGTAAAAGCAGCGGGTGAGCGCGAACTGGGCCAGCACCTGCACCCGCACATGCTTCGCCATTCCTTCGCCAGCCATGTGCTGGAGTCCTCCCAGGACCTGCGGGCGGTGCAGGAGATGCTCGGCCATGCCGACATCGGCACCACGCAGATCTATACCCACCTGGACTTCCAGCACCTGGCCACGGTGTACGACAGCGCCCACCCCAGGGCCAAACGCAGCAAAGGCAGCGACTCATGAGCATCAAGCTGATCACGTTCGACCTCGACGACACCCTGTGGGACACCGCACCAGTGATCGCCAGCGCAGAAGTGGTGCTGCGCGACTGGCTGGAAGCCAACGCCCCGACCCTGGGCAGCGTGCCGGTGGAGCATCTGTTCGCCATTCGCGAGCGCCTGGTGCAGGCCGAACCTGGCCTGAAGCATCGCATCAGTGCCTTGCGCAGAAAGGTGCTTACGCACGCCCTGCAAGAGGTGGGCTACAGCGACCAACAGGCCCTGGCACTGGCCAACGAGGGTTTCGAGGTGTTCCTGCATGCCCGGCACCAGGTCGAAATATTTCCGGAGGTGCAGCCGATGCTCGAAGCCTTGCGCCAGCGCTACACCCTGGGTGTGGTGACCAATGGCAATGCCGACGTCAGCCGGCTGGGGCTGGCGGACTACTTCCGCTTTGCCCTGTGCGCCGAAGACCTCGGCATCGGCAAGCCCGACCCGGCGCCGTTTCTGGAGGCCCTGCGCCGGGGCGACGCGACGGCCAGTGCCGCTGTGCACGTCGGCGACCACCCTGGCGACGATATTGCCGGTGCCCAGCGCGCCGGGCTGCGCGCCGTGTGGTTCAACCCGCAGGGCAAGCCCTGGGCAGGCGAGCGGGCGCCGGATGCGGAAATCCAGCAACTGTCGCAGCTACCCGGCATCCTCTCCCGCTGGGCCTGACAAGCCCTACCTCTCCCGCAAAAACAACCACCCACAAAAAAGCCCGCAGCGACGGCGGGCTTTTGAGTACGCAACCACTTAGATAGGGCGGCTACCGTACTTGTTGTCTGGCTTCTTGGGCGGGTCGGCGACCACGTTGGCCTCCACTTCCTGAACCTTGCCGCCGCGCGCCAGGAACTCTTCCATGGCCTTGGCCAGGGCATCGCGTTCCTTCTGCTTGGCTTCCAGGCTGGGCATCTCGTCTACCGAGACAGCAGCCTTCGACTTGCCTTTGGCGGCAGGTGCCGGGCTGCTGTCGTCGTCGCCTGCATCTTCGGCAACGTCGTCAGCGGCTGCTTCAAGGCCTTCATCGCCTTCTTCTTCGTCACCGACCTCGAGGTCATCATTTTCCAGATCGTCGTCGCTCATGTTCTACCTCATGACTTGCAAAAGCAGGTTAGTTAGAGACCAGTGCAGCCGTAGACCGGCAGCCACTGGTGAAAATTCAACTGGCCGTGGGATATGGGCCACTGCCCCTGGGCCCGCACCCCTGATGGGAAGGCGGTACCCGGCAGGCCCTGCTGATAGCAAGGCCTCGACATAACTTGCAACCCATGCTGGCTACCCGCCACTGGCAAGCCTAGCAAAGGCTGGTGAAGCGTGGGCGCTTCGCGTCCAACACCCTTCGGCGCGCATTCTAGCGCGCCCGCAGAAAAAGCAAAGCGCCATGAATGCGCCTTAATCTGTAAGTTTTATGCCTACGTGGCGAACGTGTGAGATAAACCGTTTGCCATGCAGGAAAAGCTAAAAAATTGGCAAAAAAATGCCCGGCAAGCCGGGCAAGTTTTTACAGAGCGGCAGTTACAGGTTGTAACCACGCTCGTTGTGCTGAGCCAGGTCGAGGCCGACCGACTCTTCTTCTTCGTTGACCCGCAGGCCCATCACCAGGTCCAGCACCTTGAGGATCACGTAAGTGACGATGGCGGTGTAGGCCACGGTGAAGATCACGCCCTTGGCCTGGATCCAGACCTGCATGCCGATGTCGGTCACAGCGCCGAAGCCACCCAGTGCCGGGGCTGCAAACACACCGGTAAGCATGGCGCCAACAATGCCGCCGATACCGTGGACGCCAAAGGCGTCGAGCGAATCGTCATAGCCGAGCTTGCGCTTGAGGCTGGTTGCGCAGAAGTAGCAGATCACACCCGAGGCCAGGCCGATCACCAGAGCGCCCATTGGGCCCACGGTGCCTGCAGCCGGCGTGATGGCTACCAGGCCCGCCACCACGCCCGACGCGATGCCCAGGGCGCTTGGCTTGCCGTGGCCGACCCACTCGGCAAACATCCAGCCCAGCGCTGCAGCAGCGGTGGCAATCTGGGTAACCAGCATGGCCATGCCGGCAGTGCCATTGGCCGCGGCGGCAGAGCCTGCGTTGAAGCCGAACCAGCCGATCCACAGCATGGCTGCACCCATCAGTGTATAGCCAAGGTTGTGCGGCGCCATGGGTGTGGTGGGGTAGCCTTTGCGCTTGCCCAGCACCAGGCAGCAGACCAGGCCGGCGATACCCGCATTGATGTGCACGACCGTGCCGCCAGCGAAGTCCAGTACGCCCCAGTCCCACATCAGCGCGCCGTCACCGCTCCATACCATGTGGGCGATCGGGGCATACACCAGGGTGAACCAGATGGCCATGAACACGAGCATGGCGGAGAACTTCATGCGCTCAGCGAATGCACCCACGATCAGCGCCGGGGTGATGATGGCGAAGGTCATCTGGAAGGTGATGAACACCGCTTCAGGGAACAGCGCGGTGGCCGAGGTCAGGTGGTCGGGTGTGACGCCATTGAGGAAGGCCTTGGAGAGGCCGCCCACAAAGGAATTGAAGTTGAGCACGCCTTTTTCCATACCGGTGGTATCGAACGCGATGCTGTAGCCGTAGACGACCCAGAGGATGCTCATCAGGCCGGTGATTGCAAAGCACTGCATCATCACCGACAGCAGGTTCTTGGAACGCACCATGCCGCCGTAGAACAGGGCCAGGCCGGGGATGGTCATGAACAGCACCAGCGCCGTGGCGGTCAGCATCCAGGCGGTGTCGCCGGAGTTGAGCACGGGCGCAGCTTCTTCTGCCAGGGCCAGCCCGGGCATTACGAAGGACAAAAGGGCTCCTAGCCCTGCGATCTTACGCAGAGTCATGTTGTTTTCTCCTGGGGCGTTGGGTTTGGTGAGGCTTTGTTGTTGCTTTAGATCGCGTCGGTATCGGTTTCGCCGGTACGAATACGGATCGCCTGCTCCAGATTCACCACGAAGATCTTGCCGTCACCGATCTTGCCGGTGTTGGCCGCCTTGGTGATGGCTTCGATTACCCGATCAAGGTCCTTGTCGTCGATGGCGACATCGATCTTCACCTTGGGCAGGAAATCGACCACATATTCGGCACCCCGATACAGCTCGGTGTGACCCTTCTGCCGGCCGAAGCCTTTGACCTCGGTGACGGTGATGCCCTGCACGCCGATTTCCGACAGTGACTCGCGCACGTCGTCCAGCTTGAACGGCTTGATGATGGCTGTGACTAGCTTCATGAAACTCTCTCCCGATTTGGTGGACTTGCCCCAGGAAAACAAACCCGTCTCAAGTCTAAGCGCAGCGGTTGGCTTTGTAACGCATCGTCGGCATGCGCGCCGCCTGGTCACAAGGAACTGCATCAGTGCATGGCTCGATCATGTCATTGCAGAAACCTTGCCAGGTCAGGCAAACCCAGGAAAAACAGCACCTTATGCTTCATGCCAAGCATTGGCCAGTCGCCAGCATGGGTGGCGCGCACCCTTTCGGTGCGCCTGGCGCCGGCTCGCTGCGCGAAAAATGTGCAGCCGGTGGGACCGTCCGGCCGTTGAGGGCTGCGTGATACACTGGCTGCCATCATTCAATTGCAGTGGACAGCCTCATGCTCGCGCCCAAAGCCCTCCTCGATGCCCTGAGCGATCAGGCCTCGCGCCTGTTCAACAGCGATACCAACCAGCCCCGCGCCGAACTCGAAAGCCAGTTCAAGGTGCTCATGCAGGGTGCCTTCAGCAAGCTTGACCTGGTCAGCCGCGAAGAATTCGACAGCCAGATGGTGGTACTGGCCCGCACCCGGGCGCGTCTGGAGGCCCTTGAGCAACAGGTGAGCGAGCTAGAGGCAAGGCTGTCCCCGAACCGCCCCGATTAACCCGCCGTCCAAGGAGAGTCAACGCGATGAAAGTCAGTGCCCGCAATACGTTCGAAGGCAAAGTCAGCAGTGTTCAACCCGGTGCGGTCAACGCTGAAGTGGAACTTACCCTGGCCGGCGGCGAGAAACTGGTAGCGGTGGTCACCATGACCAGCCTGCACAACCTGAACATCAACGTCGGCAAGCAGGCCGTGGCACTGGTAAAAGCCCCTTGGGTGGTGCTGCTCACCGACGCGGCGGGTTACAAACTGTCGGCCCGCAACGCACTTGAAGGTGAAGTGGTGCGGGTGGGCGACGGTGCCGTAAATGCCGAGGTGGTGCTGAAGCTGTCCGGGGGCACCGAGGTGTATGCCATCGTGACCCGCGAAGCCGTGCAGGAGCTGGGCCTGGCGCCAGGCGTGAAAGCGACCGCGTTGATCAAGGCATCGCACATCATCCTCGGCACCAAACCCTAAAGTGGCTGGAAGGGCCGCTCAAGGCGCCTGGCGAAGGCGTGCGGGGCGGCCTTTGGCGGCAGCTCCCCGGGGCGCAGGTTGCCGCGGAACAGGGCCGCACCACACTGAGTGAACAGGGTTTTTACCCGGTTGTTCGAATTGAGCACTTCGGCGTGTATGTGCTCGATCACGGAATCGCCCGGCTGCAGGGTGGCAGCATGGTTGACCCACTCGATGGCGGCATAGCGGCTTTGCCTGCGGGTACCACGCCCCTGCATCCAGGCCAGGCCCAGTTCGGCACTGGCCCGGGCAGCGATCCACGGGTCCGGGTGTTCCACCAAGCTCAACAGGTAGGCCACCGCCTCGGCGCGTTCCCGTGCGTGGCCAAACTGGCGCAGCAGCATGCCCAGCCGTAGCCGTGCACAAGCGTTGGTTTGCGGGTGGCCCAAAGCGTCGATCAACAACCGCCGCACACCCAGCATGGTAGTACGGTCACGCAGGTTCACATCGCCACGCATGCGCAGGCAAGCCAGCCGGTACTTGGCTTGCCGGCTCCCGGCCTCAACCGCACGCTGTAACCAGCGCTCGGCCACTTCATCGTCCAGGTAATGTTCCGGGGTGTGGCCCAGGTCGCCATGATGCAGCTCGAACATCGCCAACGCGGCGCCCCGCAGGTTCAGTTCGGCGCAGCGCTCCAGCAGGTAGCACGCCACTTCGTGCCGGTTCGCCGACCACAGCAGGCGCACCAGGTCGAGAAGCTCGAAGCCTGGTGCCTGGCCTGCACGCTGGCGCCTGACCGCGACCTGCAGCCAGTGCCTGGCCTGCTCGCCATTACGCGCCATCCCCCACAGGCCAAAACGATAGGCAGCAGCCCGCAAGGCGCAGGCAGCAGCATGGGAGCGCCCTTCACACAGGTGCAGCATGGCCGTGTGCAACAGGGCCTGCTCATTGGCCGCCCCGCTCGCCAGCGCAACCCGCACCAGGCGGTTGAATGGCTGGCCCAGCGCCTGAATGGCCCCAAGGTCAGCGTCACATGCCAGGCTCGCCACAAAATCGGCAAAGGCATCGCCACGTGCCGGTATGGCGCAGCTTCGCAGCGCGCCACGCCAGGCCAGCACCACGGCGTTATCCCTGGGCCTGAGCGGGCGCTTGGCCCAGGCATCGCATAATGCCTGGTAATCATCGACCGTTTGCGGCTGGTCGAAGGCCGGTAACGCAAGCCGGTCTTCGATAGCCATCCAGCGCAGCGCGTTGCGCAGCGCCTCGCCCCAGTTTTCGCACAGCGGCCCACTGGCCAGCAGCTCGACTGCCTGCAAGCTGCCCCCCCAACGGGGCAACAGGTACTGGGCATACGCCTGGATGGCCTCGAAGCAGCCGGGGCAAGCGGCCAGGGCATGGCGCATCCAGTAGTGGTGCGGAGCCTCCTGAGGCTCGTCGTTGCGCGGCTGCAAGCCAGCCGGCAGCACTTTCGGCAGCTCTGCAAGCGGCAATACGCCATGCCTGACCAAAAACGGCGCTGCTGCCTCCTGGACTTCAACATCGGCATTGGCGCTGGGCCTGAAGCGCGCGGGCTGGTGCTGGAACAACTCGATGAGCCAGCCTGGTTCACGGAAGTGAGCGCTGATGCGCAGCATGCCGATAGCCGCCGCTGCGGGTTGACGGGAATGGGCCATTGCCCGCAACAGGTGCGCCGTCGCTGTCTCGCACATCTGCTCCACAGCCAGAAAGCGCGCCGCTGTGCGCGTGCCACTCTGGTCCACCTGGCGAGCCCTGTTGAAGCAGTGAAAACCCATGACCACCTGGGGGTGATAAGCCCTGGGGCAGGCATCGATCCAGGCCTTGAGGACTTGGCTCAACGCCCTGTCGCCCTGCTCGGGGGCGACCAGCATATGGCCCTCGACAGCGGCCATGTAGGCGGGGAATTCACCCGGTAGGGCCTGGCGCCAACGCGCCTCCAGGCTGTCGAAAAACCGATTGAGTTCAACGAATGCACTGGCCTGAACCAGCTCGCGGATCGCCTCCCGCGTGTGGGTGAGCGTTTGCACAGAGCAGTACCTCAAGTCCATTTCAAGGTAGAAGCGGTGCCATCCAATGGCATCGACGGTTTGCCCAGCAACAGTAAGCCAAAGCAGCCGAGCGCGCAAAATAATTGGATCCACTTGCAGGTTAAAACGAGCAGGTGCAAATGGCTTTCAGGCTTGGAAACCCTGATGCGCGGGAATGCTAATACGGCTAGCGGGCGGCGTTAATGCCCTTGTCTACGTGAGTCTAGAAAAGAAGTCACGGGATTCGTCGACCCTGGAGTGGGCATGGAGTGGCGTGATCTGGTCTGCGTTCACATAGGTGCTGACCAGATTGAGTGGAACTGGCGCTCTGATCGTGCTTTTACCCGAGCCATTTGGTCCCGCGAACACGCGGAACCTAGGCGTTGGCACTGGAGTTCACTCGGCGGACCTGAATTGCTTCCCCAACGCTAACTTTGCGGCGAGGCTTAACATTCCCTACAACGGTCACAGAGCCATCCGCCTTCGACTCTACAAGGTAGCAGCCCTGAACGTTCACGACGGTGTGCCCGGCTGCGAGCGCTCTCATATAGGCCGTACGCGTCGCACCTGCAGCAACTGAAGGAATCTCAGCCTCAAGGTTCCGAATCTCGTCCTCGGTGAGGCGCTTTTCACTCGGCATACCCTACTCCTGATTAGAATGGATGGAGACCGCTGCATGTCAGCCAGCTCGCGCCACCGGACCGCGATCACCTCACCGCTTGAGTATCTAGCCCCGTGCCACGCTTTAGTACCACATATTCCTTCACAGCCCGCCACTAGCGGCCGAAAAACCCTGACGCACACTTGTAGAACGCGCCTCTGCCTCACGCTCTATGCTTGCCCCAGGCCGCAGGAAGCGGCCCTTGCAGCGACCACGGAGCGTCCATGTCCTTAGCACTCGTCCACAGCCGCGCCCAGGTTGGCGTGCAGGCCCCCGCCGTCAGCGTCGAAACCCACCTGGCCAACGGCCTGCCGCACCTCACCCTGGTGGGCCTGCCGGAAACCACTGTGAAAGAAAGCAAAGACCGGGTGCGCAGTGCCATCGTCAACTCAGGCTTGAACTACCCTGCCCGGCGCATCACCCAAAACCTGGCCCCGGCTGACCTGCCCAAGGACGGTGGCCGCTACGACCTGGCCATCGCACTGGGCATCCTCGCCGCCGACGGCCAACTGCCTGCGGCCATGCTGGCGGATATGGAGTGCCTGGGCGAGCTGGCACTGTCGGGGGCATTGCGAGCGGTTCAAGGGGTGCTGCCTGCGGCGCTGGCCGCGCGCGAAGCTGGCCGGGCGTTGGTGGTGCCGCGGGAAAATGCCGAGGAAGCCAGCCTGGCCAGTGGCCTGGTGGTGTATGCGGTCGGCCACCTGCTGGAACTGGTCGCTCACCTGAACGGCCAGGTGCCGTTGCCTCCCTATGCCGCCAACGGCCTGGTACTCAACCCTCAGCCTTACCCCGACCTGAGCGAGGTACAGGGGCAGTTGGCCGCCAAGCGCGCACTGTTGCTGGCGGCTGCCGGAGCGCACAACCTGCTGTTCACGGGGCCGCCCGGTACGGGCAAGACACTGCTCGCCAGCCGCCTGCCGGGGCTGTTGCCGCCGCTGGATGAACACGAAGCGCTGGAGGTAGCTGCCATCCAGTCGGTCAGCGGCCATGCGCCGCTGAGCAGCTGGCCACAACGGCCCTTCCGCCACCCGCACCACTCCGCTTCAGGGCCTGCGCTGGTCGGTGGCAGCAGCCGCCCTCAACCGGGGGAAATCACCCTCGCCCACCACGGCGTGTTGTTTCTAGACGAGCTGCCGGAGTTTGAACGGCGGGTGCTGGAGGTGCTGCGTGAGCCGCTGGAGTCGGGCGAGATCGTTATCGCCAGGGCCCGGGACAAGGTGCGCTTCCCTGCCCGTTTCCAGCTGGTTGCTGCCATGAACCCGTGCCCATGCGGCTACCTGGGCGACCCCACTGGCCGCTGCCGTTGCAGCACTGAGCAAATCGCGCGCTATCGCAACAAGTTGTCGGGGCCACTGCTCGACCGCATCGACCTGCACCTGACGGTAGCCCGTGAAAGCACCACGCTGAACAGTCAGCCTTGTGGTGAAACCAGCGCAACAGTCGCCGCCAAGGTGGCGCAGGCGCGTGACGTTCAGCAACGGCGGCAAGGCTGTGCAAACGCGTTTCTGGACCTGGATGGGCTACGCCAACATTGCACCCTTGCTGCAGCCGACCAGGCATGGCTGGAAGTCGCCTGCGAGCGGCTTACCCTGTCATTGCGTGCCGCGCACCGGTTGCTGAAAGTGTCCCGCACCTTGGCCGACCTCGACCAGTGCCCGGCCATTGGCAGGGCACACCTGGCCGAGGCATTGCAGTACCGACCGGGAAACAGTTAGGCATACCCCCAATGCGCCAACATGTTTGTGCACCATTCGTGCGCGAACGCCTTGGTGCATAGCGCGATATCGTGTCGTACAAACCAGGCGGTCGCGCGCGTCTGCCACAGGCGTTACTGGCCCGAAACAAGCGTAGGAGCGAGCGCAGCTCGCGATGCGCCGCGCGGGCGGCGCTCGGTCTCACAGGCGCAGCCTCTGTCGCGGCGAACACCTGGCAGCCCTCACGCGCCCCCAAACCGACCCCTTCGCCGAAAGCTACGGTGGGACCGAAAGGTGTTCACCAGCGCACTTGCACTACCTGTCGCAGATAAACCAGGCCGATTCGCCCGCTAAAGCCCAACGCTTACAACACCACCCGCAAACACTGCCCCGCGTGATACAGCGAGAACCCGGACTCATAGAACGCTGTGCGCAACGAAGGCGCACTCACCCCCTTCATCGGTGAGAACGGTATCGGCAGGCTGCCCGCCTCGCCCTTCAGCAGAAACTCGGCAAAGGCGCGGCCAATCACGGTACCGGTGGTATTGCCCCGGCCGTTGTAGCCGGTCACCGCCACCAGGCCCGGCGCTGGTTCGAACAGGCGCATCAGGTGGTCGGGGGTGAAGTCGATGCAGCCGGTCCAGTGCATTTCCCACTCCACCTTGCCCAGCCCAGGGTAGTAGTGGCCCTGGATCCGGTCAGCCCAACTGCGCACAAACCACGCCGGTTTGTTGTCGACCCGCCCAAGGCTACCGAGCAGCAGGCGGCCCTGGTCGTCGCGGCGGATGCTGCTGAGCACAGTGCGGGTATCCCAGGAGCCCTGCCCATACGGCAAGACCTTGTCGGCGGCTTCGCCTTGCAGCGGCTTGGAGGCAACCTGATAGTAGTAACCGCGGAAGAACTGCTTCTGCAGGTTGCTCCAGTCACCTTCGGTGTAGGCGCCCGTGGAAATCACCACCTTGCCCGCGCGCACCGAGCCGCGCGCTGTCTTCACACGCCAGGCATCGCCATCACGCTCAAGGCCTTCGACAGAAGACTGCTGGAACAGCTTGCCGCCCAGGCGCACCACGGCAGCGGCCAGGCCCTGGGTGTAGCCCATGGGGTTGATGGTGCCGGCGCGGCGGTCGAGCAGCGCAGCGGCAATTTTGTCGGTGCCGCAATACGCCTGGCACTGGGTGCCAGTCAGCAGTTCCACGTCGGCACCGCGGCGGTGCCATTGCTGGTGGCGGGCCTCGAGGTCGGCGATGCCGGTGGCGTTGTGCGCCATGTGCAGCGTGCCTTTGTGCTGGGCCTGGCAGTCGATGCCCAGGCGCTCGATCATGGCGAATACTTCGCCGGGGGCATCGCCGAGCACCTTGTTCAAGCGGCTGCCCTGTTTCTCGCCCAGGGTGGCCTCGACGTCGTCGGGGCGGATCCAGGTGCCGGCGTTGACCAGGCCGACGTTGCGCCCCGAACCACCGTGGCCCACCTGCCAGGCCTCCAGCACGATCACTGACTTACCCTGTTCGAGCAAGTGAATGGCCGCCGACAGCCCGGTGATGCCACCACCGATCACGCAAACATCAGCCTTGTGCTCACCTGCCAGGGCCTGGGCGGCGACGGCCGGTTTGCTGACGGATTCCCACAAGCATTGTTGATGCAGTTCGGACATGGCCCGGCTCCAGCATTGTTGTTCTTGTTGGGGCTGTTTCACAGCCCATTCGCGGGCAGCAGAGATGCTGTAAGGGCGCGCTTGCCCGCGATACGGGGGCCCAGCCCCCGGTCACGCTGCATCACAGCCTCAGTCGAACACAATCCCCTGGGCCAACGGCAATTCGCGGGAATAATTGACCGTGTTGGTCTGGCGACGCATGTAGCCCTTCCAGGCATCAGAACCCGATTCACGCCCGCCACCGGTTTCCTTCTCGCCGCCAAATGCACCGCCAATTTCGGCGCCACTGGTACCGATGTTGACGTTGGCGATGCCGCAGTCGCTGCCCGAGGCACTCTGGAAGCGCTCGGCTTCACGGATATCCGTCGTGAAAATGCACGACGAAAGGCCCTGTGGCACTTCGTTGTTCAGGCGCAGGGCCTCTTCGAAGTCGTCATAGGCAAGCACGTAGAGGATCGGGGCGAAGGTTTCGTGGCGTACCACGTCGCTTTGCGCCGGCATTTCGGCAATGGCAGGCGACACGTAGTAGGCGTTGGGGTACTGGTCGGCCAGCTGGCGCTCGCCACCAAACACCTGGCCACCCTCGTCGCGCGCCTTGGCCAGCGCGCCCTGCATGGCGTCGAACGACAGCTTGTCGATCAGTGGGCCGACCAGGTTGTCCTTGCGCGGGTCGCCGATGCGCACCTTGCCGTAGGCGGCTTTGACGCGGGCAACCACTTCGTCCTTGATCGAGCGGTGCACGATCAGGCGGCGCAGGGTGGTGCAGCGCTGGCCAGCAGTGCCCACAGCGGAGAACAGAATACCGCGCACCGCCAGGTCCAGGTCGGCGCTCGGGGCCAGAATCATGGCGTTGTTGCCACCCAGCTCGAGAATGCTGCGGCCAAACCGGGCCGCCACACGCGGGCCCACTTCACGCCCCATGCGCGTACTGCCGGTGGCGCTGACCAGCGGCACACGCGGGTCGTCGACCATGGCCTCGCCAGCTTCACGGCCACCGATCACCAACTGGGCCAGGCCTGCCGGGGCGTCGCCAAACGCCTTCAGGGCTTTATCGAACAATGCCTGGCACGCCAGGGCAGTGAGCGGGGTTTTCTCGGACGGCTTCCACAGCACGGCATTACCGGCCACCAGGGCCAGGGCCGTGTTCCAGGCCCAGACGGCGACGGGGAAGTTGAAGGCACTGATTACCCCTACCACACCCAGCGGGTGCCAGGTTTCGCGCATATGGTGGCCCGGGCGCTCGGAGGCGATGGTCAGGCCGTACAGCTGGCGCGACAGGCCCACGGCGAAGTCGCAGATGTCGATCATTTCCTGCACTTCGCCCAGGCCCTCCTGGGTAATCTTGCCCGCTTCGATCGACACCAGCTCACCCAGGTCGGCCTTGTGCTCGCGCAGCACTTCGCCGAACAGCCGCACCAGCTCGCCACGGCGTGGGGCCGGGACGCTTCGCCAGGCTTCGAAGGCACGCTGGGCGTGATCGATGCAGGCCACGGTCTCGGCCTTGCCGAGCAGTTTCACCGAGGCGATCTGGCTGCCATCGATGGGCGTGTAAACAGGGTAATCGCCCTGGGTATGAGCCTCGGCGGCAACCCCCAGGCGCTCGAGCAGTGCGGCAACCATTGGTGTACTCCTACATCGGATGACAGGTTGGAAAATGATGTGGATCAGTATTAATCCGATCACTTCGGTGCAACAAACGACCTTTATTCCGCATATCATTCCCCCAGGTAATGATCTGAGCCACTGAGAACGCTATGTCAAAACGCCTGGTGCCTTCCATGACCGCCCTGCAGTGCTTCGAAGCTGCAGCCCGTCACCTCAGCTTCACCCGCGCTGCCGAAGAGCTGCACCTCACCCAGAGTGCCGTCAGCAAACAGGTGGCGCAGCTCGAAGACCTGTTGCGCCACCACCTGTTCCTGCGCATCCGCCGGCGCCTGCAGCTCACGCCGGCGGGCAGCCTTTACCTGGCCGAAGTGAACAAGATTCTTACCCAGGTGGATATGTCCAGCCGCTACGTGCTCACCTATGGCGAGCAGACCGAAATATTGAAGGTAGCCACTCAACCGAGTTTTGGCGTGCGTTGGCTCATCCCTCACCTCAAGGGCTTTGGCAAAAGGCACAGCAACATCCACCTGGACATCCGCAACGAAATGGAACCGTTCGCCCTGTTGCAGGGCTCGGCGGACGTGGTGTTCTTCTACGGCCAGGGTACGTGGCCGGGGGCCACCTGCGTGGAGCTGTTCCGCGAAGAGGTGGTGCCGGTGTGCGCGCCTGAACTGCTGGCCGGCCGCACGCTTGAGCACGCGGCGCAGCTTGCTGACCTGGTGCTGTTGCAGAGCACTTCGCGGCCCGAAGCCTGGCACGAATGGTTCGACGAGTTGGGCCTGCAGAGTGTAAGTGCCTACCACGGCCCGCGTTTCGATACGTTCTACATGGCATTGAGCGCAGCGCAGGCAGGGTGTGGGGTGGCGCTGGTGCCGCGTTACCTGGCAGCAAAGGAACTGGCCGAAGGCAGCCTGGTGGTGCCGTGGCGCCATGCCATGCGCAGCACGGGGGCACACTACCTGGCGTATGCCGAGCATGCCGCAGAGGTGCCCAAGGTGCGGGCGTTGGTGGAATGGATTGGCGAGCAGCTTCAGGCTTGCTGAGTGATTGAGGACAAGCCCGCGCCGTTAGGTCGATCAAAAAAGGAATGACCCATTCACTTTTTTTCGCTTGTGAGCGCGGTGCATTCCCAGTTTTCATGTAAGTGTCCAAACCAAACCAGGAAGCTAGCGATGCCCGCCCACGATTTCGTCAGCCCCGACAGCATCCGCGCGCAGTTCTCTGCCGCCATGTCGCTCATGTACAAACAGGAAGTGCCACTGTACGGCACGCTGCTGGCGTTGGTGAGCGAAATCAACCAGCAGGTCATGGCCCAGCAGCCAGACGTGGCGCAGGCCCTGCGCTGGACGGGGGAAATCGAGCGGCTGGACCATGAACGCCACGGTGCGATCCGGGTGGGTACGGCCCAGGAGCTGGCGACCATCGCCCGCCTGTTTGCGGTCATGGGCATGCAGCCGGTGGGCTACTACGACCTCAGCAGTGCCGGGGTGCCCGTGCATTCCACCGCGTTCCGTGCCGTGCATGAGCAGTCTTTGCACGTCAGCCCGTTCCGCGTTTTCACTTCGCTGCTGCGCCTGGAGCTGATCGACAACCTGCAGTTGCGCGAAATGGCCCAGGGGATCCTGGCCAAACGCCAGATCTTCACCCCCCGCGCACTCCAGCTGATCGAGCAGCATGAACGCGATGGCGGCCTGAACGCCGCAGATGCCCAGGCTTTCGTACAGGAAGCCCTGCACACCTTCCGCTGGCACCGGGACGCCACCGTCACCGCCGAACAGTACCAGCAGTTGCACGACCAGCACCGCCTGATTGCCGATGTGGTGGCGTTCAAGGGCCCGCATATCAACCACCTCACCCCGCGCACCCTGGACATCGATGCCATCCAGCTCGGCATGCCGGCCAAGGGCATCACACCCAAGGCCGTGGTCGAAGGGCCCCCGCCCCGCCGCCACCCTATCCTGCTGCGCCAGACCAGCTTCAAGGCCCTGCAGGAAAAGGTCGCATTCAGCGGCCAGCACGGTAGCGAAGGCAGCCACACCGCGCGCTTTGGGGAAATCGAGCAACGTGGCGCGGCGCTGACGCCGAAGGGGCGCCAGCTCTACGACAAGCTGCTCGACGCCACCCGCGCCGCACTGGGTGGCGCACCCGCCGAGGCCAATGCCGCGCAGTACATGGCAATGCTCACCGACACCTTCGCCGCCTTCCCGGACGACCTGGCGCAGATGCGTGAACAGGGCCTGGCGTACTTCCGCTACTTCGCTACCGAGAAAGGCCTGGCTGCGCGCGATCAACAAGGCAGGTCCACGACCTTGCAAGGGCTGATCGAAGCAGGCCACGTGCATTTCGAGGCACTGGTGTACGAGGATTTCCTGCCCGTAAGCGCCGCCGGGATCTTCCAGTCCAACCTGGGCGACGATGCCCAGGCCGAGTACGGCAGCAACGCCAACCGTGCGGCCTTCGAAGCGGCGCTGGGGTTGCAGGTGCAGGATGAGCTGGCGCTGTACGCGCAAAGCGAGCGCCGCTCGCTGCAGGCCTGTGCGCAGGCGCTGAGCCTGGCATCGCTGTAAGGCAGCAGATCGAAGGGGGCGCCTGGGGCGCCCCACCGTTTCAGCGGAAGCGGTCCACTTCCTGACGCAGCTGCGCTGCCAGCCCTTCCAGCTCCCGCGCTGTGAATGCCAACTCGTTGGCCACCTCGCGTTGTTCACCGTTGGCCTGGGCGATACTCTGCAAGTTGCGGCTCAGCACGGTCGCGGTGCTGCTCTGCTCCTGGGTCGCCGTACTGATCACGGCAAACTGCTCACCCGCCGCCCGGCTTTGTTCGTCGATGCGGGCGAGCGCCTGCGCGACCTTGCCATTGCGCGCCAGGCCGTCCTGCATCAGCTGGTTACTCTGCTCCAGCGTGGTGATGGCGTGCCCGGTCTGCTGCTGGATGCTGGTGATCATGCCGGAGATTTCATCCGTGGCCTGGCGAGTTCGCGCTGCCAGCCCACGCACCTCGTCAGCCACCACTGCAAAGCCGCGCCCCTGCTCACCGGCACGGGCCGCTTCGATGGCAGCGTTCAAGGCCAGCAGGTTGGTCTGCTCGGCGATGGCGGTGATGACGCTGATGATGCTGCCGATCTCTTGCGAACGCGCACCCAGGCTGTTCATCACCGTGGCGGTACCACCGAGGGCATCGGCAATCTGCGTGAGCGAGTGCGACGCTTCTTCCATGGCACCGCGGCCCACGCGGGTCTGCTGGGCATTGTCGCGGGCCAAGCGCTCGGTGCCCGCCATGTTGTCGGCGATGTTCATGGAGGTGGCGCTGAACTCTTCCACCGCGCCTGCCATGCTGGTGATTTCGCCTGATTGCTGGTCCATGCCCTCGCAGGCGCCAGCCGAGAGGCCAGACAACGAACGGGCCCGGGTGCTGACCTGCTCGGAAGCACTGCGAATATGCTCGACCATGTTCGAGAGGGCTTCACCCATCTTGTTGAAGCTGCGCGCCAACTGCCCGATTTCGTCGTGGCTGGTCACGTTCAGCCGTGCGTTCAGGTCACCTGCCCCGAGCGCTTCGGCCTGGCGCACCAGGTCGTCCAGCGGGCGCAGCTTGCGCCTGAGCAACCACGGCGTGGCAACCACGGCCATGAGCATGGCCAGCAGGCTGCCGACGGCAAGGCGCAGGCCTACGCTCCAGGTCACCTCGCGGATCTCCGCCAGCGGCATGCTCGCAACCACGGTCCAGGGCCCCTCGGCAAAGGGCGCGGTGGCGCTGTACAGCGGTTGCTCGGCATTGGCCGGCGGCACCAGCCACTGGCCCTTTTCATCCTGCAGTGCCAACGAACCGGTCTGGCCAATGCGGAAGCGTTTGAGGTTGGCGAACTGGGCATTCTGCGCATCGGTGTAGTCGAAACCCACGAACAGCACTGCGATCACTCGGCCATTGCCGTCGGTCATCGGCACGTAGCGCGTCATGTAGTTGCGGTCGAACAACACGGCGCGGCCAACGTACATCTGCCCGGCCAGCAGCTTGGCGTAGGCCGGGTGCTGGCGGTCGAGCTGGGTACCGATAGCGCGGCTGCCGTCCTGTTTCTTCAGGTTGGTGCTGATGCGCACGAAATCGTCGCCGCTGCGCACAAACACCGTGGCGATACCGGCAGTCATCTGCTGGAAGTCGTCTACCTGCTGGAAGTCGTTGTTCAACAGCTGATCGCCCAGGTACAGGGCCGGCGTTGCCTGGCCTGCAACCTGCACGGTCTGCCCTGCATGCAGCGACAGCCCTGATGCGAAGCGGCGCTCGAACAGGCCGCTCAGGCGCTGGGTATTGTCCGTGAGCGAGCCATGGAACGTGTCAAGCTGGTCGGCCAGCAAGCGCGCCTCACTGGCCAGGTGGGCCTGGCGCGTGGCGAGGTTGGCATCGTCCAGTGAACGCAGGGCAAAAAGGGTACTGCCGGAAATCACCAGCGCCAGCACGATGGCGAGGGCGATACCGAGTTGCGAGGCAATTCGGGCACGCGGTTGAGGCATGGGGAAGCTCCTGGCAAGAGGCCGGGATCATCCTGATCACGCTGACCGCCCGCTTCTATTCGACGGGAAGCGCGCCCTCTTCCGGGACGCTGGTGCCACTTGATCGGCGTCGCTGCTGAATACTTGAGTGCCGGGCCGGGATATACCGCTCGCAATCAAAGGGCTGGCAATATCGCCACCTCGGGTAGCGCCATGGCAGCCACCTCTGCTTGCAGAAAAGCACTCAGGCGGCGTAGCCGCTCGCCGCCCGGCCGTGTGCGCGGCCATACCAGGTAGTAGTCCATGCCGCTGGGTACCGCTGTCGGCCATGGCAGGCTCATGCGCCCCTGCGCCACATCTTCGGCCACCATCATCAGGTCGCCGATAGAAACACCGTAGCCACGGGCCGCCGCAATCATGCCCAGTTCCAGGGTGTCGAACACCTGCCCGCCCTTGAGCGAAACCTTGCCACCCAGGCCCAGGCGCTCCAGCCATACCCGCCAGTCGCGCTTGTCCATCGTAGGGTGCAGCAGCTCGCTGCTCGCCAGGCGCGCCGCGGTCCAGGGCCCTTCATCCAGCAGCCCGGGTGCGCCCACCGGCACCAGCAGTTCGGGGAACAGCTTGCGCACCTCCCACTCTGCCGGGAATACCCCATCGCCCAGCAGCACCGCGCAATCGAAGGGTTCCTGGTTGAAGTCCACATGGTCCACGTCCATCCAGGCACTGGTCAGTTGCACTTCGTTGCCAGGCTGCAGCCGGCGGAAGCGGCTCAGCCGGGCCAGCAACCAGCGCATGGTCAGGGTGGACGGCGCCTTCATGCGCAGCATGTCGTCTTCACCGCGCAACGTGTCACAGGCACGCTCAAGCGCGGCAAAGCCTTCGCGCACACCCGGTAGCAACACCCGTGCAGCTTCGGTCAGTTGCAGGCTGCGGCCACTGCGCATGAACAGGCGGCAGGCAAAGTGATCCTCCAGCGTGCGAATGTGCCGGCTGACTGCGCTCTGGGTAATGGACAGTTCTTCGCCGGCACGGGTGAACGAGTTCAGCCGCGCCGCGGCTTCGAATGCGCGCAGGGCATAGAGGGGAGGCAGCTTGCGTTGCATGAGGCTCCTGGCACACGGGCCCTTGGGGCGAATGATCAGGAAGCTTACATGCATGAGTCAGACTCATGCCAATGATCGCATTTATCCTTTTGTGCAAAGCTGACCCAGGCCTCAGAATCGCCCTTCGTTCCCGCCTGTCATCACCAAGGACCGCCCCATGCACGTCGCCCCCACTACCGAGTTCAAGGCATTGCTGCGCCTGGCAGGCCCGCTGATCGCCTCGCAGTTGGCGCACATGCTGATGGTACTCACCGACACCCTGATGATGGCCCGCATCAGCCCACAGGCCTTGGCCGGTGGCGGCCTGGGTGCGGCGAGCTACTCGTTCGTGTCGATCTTCTGCCTGGGCGTGATCGCGGCGGTCGGCACCCTGGTGGCCATCCGCAAGGGTGGCAACGACATCGAAGGGGCCACGCGCCTGGCCCAGAACGGCCTGTGGCTGGCATGGGGCCTGGCGCTGTTTGCGGCGCTGGTGCTGTGGAACCTGGAGCCTGCGCTGCTGCTATTTGGGCAAAAGCCCGAGAACGTGGCCTCGGCCGCCGAGTTCCTGACCCTGCTACCCCTGGCCCTGCCCGGCTACCTCACATTCATGGCGTTGCGCGGGTTTACCAGCGCCCTGGGCCGTTCGGCACCGGTGATGGTCATCAGCCTGGTGGGTACGGTGCTCAACTACCTGCTGAACGTTGCCTTGATCGAAGGCATGTTCGGCCTGCCAAAGCTCGGCCTGATGGGCATCGGGCTGGTAACTGCCGTGGTGTCGATGGGCATGGCCATTGCCCTGGCGCTGTACATCCGCTGGCACCCGGCCTACGCCGCCTACCCACTGCGCAAAGGCCTGTCCCGCCCGTCGCTGCCGGCGTTGCGCGAGCTGTGGCGGCTGGGCCTGCCGATTGGAGGCACCTACATGGTGGAGGTGGGGCTGTTCGCATTCGCGGCGCTGTGCATGGGCGTGTTGGGCAGCACGGAGCTGGCGGCGCACCAGATCGCCCTGCAGATCGTGTCCACCGCGTTCATGGTGCCGACCGGCCTTTCCTACGCCGTGACCATGCGTGTGGGCCTGTACTTCGGTGCGGGCAACCTGCTGGCAGCCCGCAGCGCCGGGCGGATTGGCATCGGCCTGGGGGGCCTGATCATGTTCGCCTTCGCCGCGCTGTTCTGGCTGCTGCCCGACGCCCTGGTGGGGCTATTCATCGACCGGAATGACCCTGCGTTCTCGGCGATCTTCCAGCTGGCCGT
Source organism: Pseudomonas sp. S36 (assembly GCF_016647875.1). Lineage (NCBI taxonomy): Bacteria > Pseudomonadati > Pseudomonadota > Gammaproteobacteria > Pseudomonadales > Pseudomonadaceae > Pseudomonas > Pseudomonas sp. S36. The sequence continues at coordinate 68,887 of NZ_JACVVG010000017.1, forward strand.
GCAGTTGTTGATGGTGGCTGCCTGGTTCGAGCTGTTCGACGGCATGCAGACCATCGCCATGGGTTCGATCCGCGGGCTGAAAGACGCCAAGACCACGTTCCTGATCGGGCTGGTGTGCTATTGGCTGGTGGGCGCGCCAAGCGCCTGGCTGTTCACCTTTACCCTGGGCGGCGGCGCGGTCGGCGTCTGGTGGGGCCTGGCATTGGGCCTGGCGTGTGCAGCAGTGGCGCTTACGTTCGGCTTTGAATGGCGAATGAAGCGCCTGCTGGGTAAAGCCGGCTAGCCGGCCTCGGCCTGCTGGCACTGCAACAGGAACACCATCAGTTCGTCCACGGGCAATGGCTTGCTGACCAGAAAACCTTGCACCTGGTCACAGCCAAAGCCCCGCAACAAGCCGAGTTGCTCGTCGCTTTCCACCCCTTCAGCCACCACCTCCAGGTTGAGGTTGTGGGCCAGGTTGATCATGGCGTGCACCAGTTTGCGGTTTTCTTCGCGCATTTCCATCTCGGCGACGAAGCTGCGGTCCACCTTGAGCAGGGCGATGGGCAGGCTGTTGAGGTGCACGAATGACGAAAACCCGGTGCCGAAGTCATCCAGCGAGAAGCGCACGCCAAGGCGCCCCAAGGCGTCCATGGTCTGGCGCACCAGCTCGTTGCGGCGCATCACGGCCGTTTCGGTCAGTTCAAATTCCAGCCAGCGGGCATCGACCCCATATTCCTGAATGAGCCGGCTCAAGGTGGCCAGCAACTGGCTGTCCTGAAACTGGCGGAAACTCAGGTTGACGGCCATGTGCAGCGGCTCCAGCCCGGCCGCTCGCAGCGCCTGCATGTCCCGAAGCGCACGGGCGATGACCCAGTAGCCCAACGGCACGATCAGGCCGCTCTGCTCGGCCAGCGGCACGAACTCGCTGGGGGGCAACAGGCCACGCTCGGCATGACGCCAGCGTACCAAGGCCTCCAGGCCAACGATGTGGCCGTCCGCCAGGTTCAGCCGCGGCTGGTAGTGCAGCTCCAGCTCATCGCGGCGCAGGGCACGGCGCAGCTCGCTCTCCAGGTCTGCCAGGCTGCGGGCATTGCGGTTTATGCGCTCGTTGAAGACATGGTACGTGCAGCCCTGGCTGCCTTTGGCCTGGCGCATGGCGATGTGGGCGTGCCACATCAGCGGGTCGGCCCCACCTTGGGCGCGGGCATGTGCCAGGCCCAGGCTACAGCCCAGCAGCAGGCTTTCACCGTCGATCCAGTAAGGTTCGGCCAGCGCCTCGATGATGCGTTCGGCCATCCACTCGGCGCGTTTGGGGTCGCGGCGGGTGTCGATGAGCAGGGCGAACTCGTCACTGCCCAGCCGCGCCAGCTGGTCGCCGGCTTCCAGCTGGTGGGTCAGGCGGTTGACCACCTGCAGGATCAGCCTGTCCCCGCTTTGGTGGCCCAGGGCATCGTTGACGTGGCGGAAGTTGTCCAGGTCCAGGTGGCCCAGGGCCAGGCCGCGGCCTTCGTTTTCGGCCAGGCGAGCAGTGAGCAGCGCCTGGAAACCCTGACGGTTGGCTATACCGGTGAGGGGGTCCTGCTCTGCCAGGCGCTGCAAGGTGGCCACCAGTACACCCCGCTCGCGCACATGGCGCAGGCAGCGGCGCAAGGTATGGGCACTGAGCTGGTCACTGACCAGCCAATCGCTGACACCCGCTGGCACCGTTTCAGGTTCGTCGTTCAGCAACAAGATGGTGGGCAGCTCGCACCGGCCCGCTGCCGGCAACAGGGCCGGGGTTGCCAGCACGATCGCCTGGCGGTCTTGGCTGAACAGGCTGTCGACCGCCTCCCAGCTGGGTGCCGTTACCAGCACGGTTGTACCGCGCAAGGCAGGCATGCACGCGTGCAGCAAAGTGGCCCATTCCGGCTCATTGGCCAACAGCAGCAAACGCAGAGGTTCGACAGGCGTAGGCAAGGGGGCTCCTTAAAGCTTTACGGTGCAACGATGAACGGTGGCCATATTACTGCATTTAATGAAAATGATTTTCACTTTTAAACATGTTCTTGTGTGATGTCATTCCGACGTATTTTGTCGTGCATCGTGCGCGAATCCTGACCACCCGGCAAATACGATTTTTTCAGCTGCAACCATTAGTGCCACTAATGATGCTGCAAAAGTCTGACTCGCGCGTCAGACGGTCGCGCCACAATAGGCCCATGCCTGATAGAATGCGCGGCTATTTTCTGGCGACCCCCGGTTTCTAGCATGTCCCGACTCAATCCCCGGCAGCAGGAAGCCCGTGACTATGTCGGCGGCCCTCTATTGGTGCTCGCCGGTGCAGGCTCGGGCAAGACCAGCGTGATCACGCGCAAGATTGCCCACCTCATCCAGAACTGCGGCATCCGTGCCCAGTACATCGTGGCGATGACCTTCACCAACAAGGCCGCCCGCGAGATGAAAGAGCGGGTCGGGACCCTGCTGCGCCCAGGGGAAGGCCGCGGGCTCACGGTGTGCACGTTCCACAACCTGGGCCTGAACATCATCCGCAAGGAGCACGGCAAGCTGGGCTACAAGCCAGGCTTCTCGATCTTCGATGAGTCCGACATCAAGGCATTGCTGTCGGACATCATGCAGAAGGAGTACTCCGGCGACGACGGCATCGACGAGATCAAGAACATGATCGGTGCCTGGAAGAACGACCTGATCCTGCCACCCGAGGCCCTGGAAAAGGCGCGCAACCCGCGTGAGCAAACCGCCGCCATCGTCTATACCCACTACCAGCGCACGCTCAAGGCGTTCAACGCGGTGGATTTCGACGACCTTATCCTGCAGCCGGTAAAGCTGTTCCAGGAGCACCCCGAGGTGTTGGAACGCTGGCAGAACCGCGTGCGCTACCTGCTGGTGGACGAATACCAGGACACCAACGCCAGCCAGTACCTGCTGGTGAAGATGCTGATCGGCATGCGCAACCAGTTCACCGTGGTGGGCGACGACGATCAGTCGATCTACGCCTGGCGCGGCGCGCGCCCGGAAAACCTGATGCTGCTCAAGGAGGACTACCCCTCCTTGAAAGTGGTCATGCTGGAGCAGAACTACCGCTCCACCAGCCGCATCCTGCGCTGCGCCAACGTGCTGATCGCCAACAACCCCCATGCGTTCGAGAAGCAGTTGTGGAGCGAAATGGGCGTAGGTGACGAGATCCGCGTCATCCGCTGCAAGAACGAGGAAGCCGAAGCCGAGCGCGTGGCCATGGAAATCCTCACGCTGCACCTGCGCACCGACCGCCCCTACAGCGACTTTGCCATCCTGTACCGTGGCAACTACCAGGCCAAGCTGATCGAGCTGAAACTGCAGCACCACCAGGTGCCCTATCGCCTGTCGGGTGGCAACAGCTTCTTTGGTCGCCAGGAGGTCAAGGACCTCATGGCCTACCTGCGCCTGCTGGTGAACCCGGACGATGACAACGCCTACCTGCGGGTCATCAACGTCCCCCGCCGGGAGATCGGTTCCACCACCCTGGAAAAGCTTGGCAACTATGCCACCGAACGCGGCACGTCGATGTACGCCGCCAGCGAGGAGCTTGGCCTGGGTGAGCACCTGGATGCCCGCTACACCGAGCGCCTGCAGCGCTTCAAGCACTGGCTGGACGGCGTGCGCCAGAAGGTCGCGCTGGACGACCCGATTGCCGCGCTGCACGAAATGATCCGCGACATCGACTACGAAAACTGGATTCGCCAGCAGACCGCCAGCGACAAGGCGGCCGAGTTTCGTATCAGCAACGTCTGGTTCCTGGTCGACGCACTGAAAAACACCCTCGAGAAGGACGAAGAGGGTGACATGACCATCGAGGACGCCATCGGCAAGCTGGTGCTGCGCGACATGCTCGAGCGCCAGCAGGAAGAGGAAGAAAACGCCGAAGGTGTGCAGATGATGACCCTGCACGCGTCCAAGGGGCTGGAGTTCCCGTACGTGTTCATCATGGGCATGGAGGAAGAAATCCTCCCGCACCGCTCCAGCATCGAGGCCGACACCATCGAGGAAGAGCGCCGCCTGGCTTACGTGGGCATCACCCGCGCGCGCCAGACCCTGGCCTTCACCTTTGCCGCCAAGCGCAAGCAGTACGGGGAAATCATCGACTGTACGCCCAGCCGCTTCCTCGACGAACTGCCCCCGGAAGACCTGGCCTGGGAAGGCCTGGACGATGCCCCGGTCGAGGTCAAGGCCGCACGCGGCAACAATGCCCTGGCCGACATCCGGGCAATGCTCAAACGCTGATCAACCATTACTCTTAAACGCTGCCGCTGTTTGCGGCCACCTTTGTTACATCGAGGAATACCATAGTGGAAGCACTGCATCAGAAGATTCGCGAAGAAGGCATCGTGCTTTCCGATCAGGTTCTCAAAGTCGATGCGTTTCTCAACCACCAGATCGACCCCGCGCTGATGCAACTGATCGGTGACGAGTTCGCCCGCCTGTTCGCCGACGCCGGCGTGACCAAGATCGTCACCATCGAAGCCTCGGGCATTGCCCCGGCGGTGATGACCGGCTTGAAACTGGGCGTACCGGTGATCTTTGCCCGCAAACATCAGTCGCTGACGCTGACCGAGAACTTGCTGACGGCATCGGTTTACTCGTTCACCAAGCAGACCGAGAACACCGTGGCCATTTCGCCCCGCCACCTCAACAGCAACGACCGCGTGCTGGTAATCGATGACTTCCTGGCGAACGGCAAGGCGTCGCAGGCACTGATCTCGATCATCAAGCAGGCCGGAGCAACCGTGGCTGGCCTGGGCATCGTCATCGAGAAGTCGTTCCAGGGTGGGCGTGCCGAACTGGACAGCCAGGGCTATCGCGTCGAGTCGCTGGCGCGGGTGAAGTCGTTGGCCGGTGGCGTGGTGACGTTCATCGAGTAAGGCCTTGCTCGAGCGCCGCCTGGCACCGGCCCCGCCGGTGTTCGCGGGTGCCCCCACACCGACCGGGCACGGCGCATTTCTAGGCCGCTGTGGCGGCGAGGGCGGCCAGCAACAAGCGCTGGTAAAGGTCTTCTTTCAGGCCGTCGGGCTGCTCCAGCGCCATGCGCGCCAGATGCGCCTCATAACCTTCCGGCCCGGGCGCATCGAGGGTTGCCTTGCCCAGCGCCAGCACTTCGCTCAGCTTGAACTTGCTCTTCAACCAGCCAAGTGCCCGCAGCAGGTCCTGCTCCACATCGGTGAAGTCGGTACCCAGCGGGTATTCGGCAAACAGCTGGCTGTGCTGTGCGCGAACCGCCTCAAGGCGTTCAGGGGTGTTGTGCGTGAAGCGCGTGTCCAGCTGGAAACCTTTGGCCAGCTTGCCAGCGCTTTTCGCCTCCTCCATCAGCGCCTGCTGAAAGCGTGAGTCGCACACGGCCAGCAACCGCGCAATCACCTCGCTGTCGGTGTGCCCCCGCAGGTCGGCAACCCCATACTCGGTGACCACGATGTCGCGCAGGTGCCGGGGGATGGTGCAGTGGCCGTAGCGCCAGAACAGGTTAGAGGTGACCTCACCACCTGCCTCACGCCAGCTGCGCAGCAGCAGTATCGAGCGGCCGCCCTCCAGCGCATGGCCCTGGGCGACGAAGTTGTACTGCCCGCCTACCCCGCTGAGCACGCGCCCGTCTTCCAGCTGGTCCGCCACACCGGCGCCCAGCAGGGTCATGCCGAATGCCGTGTTGATGAACCGCGCATCACGGCGCTGGCGACGCTTCAGGGCTTCATCGCCATACAGTTCGTTGACGAAGCTGATGGCCGTCATGGCAAACCGTGCACGCTGCTCCAGGGGCATGTCACGCAGGCGCTGGTAAAACGACTGGGGCCCAAGGAAAAACCCACCGTGCAGCACCACCTCCTGCTCGTCTGCAGTACGTCGCAGCAGGCCCGCATCGGCCAGTTCCAGCAGGCCGTTGACGAACATCTCGCTGCAACCGTAAAGGCCTTCATCGAGCGGGGCCATACCGCCTTCCCGCTCGATCAACGGCTGCCAGGCGGCGGCGCCCAGTGCATCCAGTGCCTCACGATAGGCGGCATTATCGCCCTGGCGCGCCAGCAGCGCCGCCGCTACCGCGTCGCCCATGGCGCCGATACCAATCTGCAAGGTGCCACCATCGCGCACCAGGCTGCTGGCGTGCAGGCCAATGCAGTGGTCCTGGGTATTGACCGGCATGTTGGGCGTGGAAAACAGGCGCCGCTGCTCGGCCTCATCCAACAGCAGGTCGAAGGCATCCATCGGCAGCTCTGCGTCGCCTGGCATGTAGGGCAGTTGGGCATGCACCTGGCCGAGCATGAGGATGGTTTCGCCTGCTGCACGCCGGCGCTCGACCATGGGCAGCAAGTCCAAGGTGATGTCGGGGTTGCAGGCCAGGCTCAGGTGCACAGGCCGCTCTGGCGTGGCGGCCACCAGTTGCGCGATCAGGTTCAGGCCCTTGGCGTTGATGTCCCGGGCGGCGTGGCTGTAATTGCTACTGACGTAGTCCTGCTGGGCCGGCTCGCTGTTCAGCAGGCTGCCCGGCTGCATGAAGAACTGCTCCACACGAATGTTCGGCGGCAGGCTGTCGTTACGCAGGTCGGCCAGGTAATCGAGCTCTTCATAGTCGGCGAAGACACGCTCGACGAAGGGTTCGAGAAAGCGCCTTTGCAGGCCATCGCCCAGCGGTGGCCGGCCGAGGGACAACGCGGTGTAGAGGGTAAGCTGCCGCTCGGGCAGCTCGCGCACCCGGGCATAGAGGGCGTTGACGAACGCGTTGGGCTTGCCCAGGCCCAGCGGCAGGCCCATGTGGATATGGGCCGGCAGGCGCGACAGCACCTGGTCGACGGCATGTTCGACAGAGCAGAGGTGCATCGGGGGCCTCCTGAGTCACCCATGGATTCACGGGGTTGGACAGAAGGCTGGCAGCATTGGTTGCCGTGGCGTTGCAGCACCCCACAAAAACAAAACCCGCCATCGGCGGCGGGCTTCGTGCAATAACGCGGTGACCTACAGGCCGGACATCTTCTTGATGGCGGCTTTCAGGTCGTCATCCGAGCAATCGGCGCAGGTGCCTTTGGGCGGCATGGCATTGATGCCGGTGATGGCCTTGGCCAGGATGCCATCCAGCCCACCCTGGTGGTCGGCGCGCTCTTTCCAGGCTGCGGTATCGCCCACCTTCGGCGCGCCCAGCAGGCCAGTGCCATGGCAGGCGTTGCAGTGCTTGGCGATGATGTCATCCGGCGTCTTGGCGGCCCCACCGCCTGCTGTGGCGGCCACTTCCATGCCTTTGCATTCCTGGCCCTGAACACACACCTGGCCTACCGGCGCCAGGCGCTTGGCAATATCGTCGTTGGTTGCAGCGGTTGCGCTCATTGCCCAGAGGGCGAGTAAGGCGGCTGGTAGCGCCAGCATCTTCTTGATTTGGTTCACGCGAACACCCTCATGGTGGCTAATCATGCTCGCGGCCACGGATCCTCGAGCGCTGAAAAGTATAGCGGTAACCATAAGGGCGGGAAACGACCCTACACCGGAAAGGGGTATTGGCGAAACAATGCACTGCGCTGGATCAAAAGTTTGAAGGCGTTGCCGCGCTTATCAGCCGTGCTGGCTGGTCGTAGGGGTTGCGAAAACGGTGCGGGCGGGTGCTTTCGAAGTAGTAGCTGTCGCCTGCTTCGAGGATGAACAGCTCGGTGCCAACGACCAGTTCCAGGCGGCCTTCCAGCAGAATGCCGGTTTCTTCGCCGTCATGGGTCAGCATTTCTGCGCCGGTATCGGCACCTGGCGGGTAGACCTCGGTGAGAAAGGCGATGGCACGGTTGGGGTGCGACTTGCCAACCAGCTTCATGGTGACGGCACCATCGGAGATGTCGATCAGCTCATGGGCCTTGTACACGATCTGTGCCGGGCTTTCAGGCTCAAGTTCCACGGAAAAGAACTCGACCATGGACATGGGTATGCCACTGAGCACCTTGCGCAGGGAGCTGATCGAAGGGCTGACGCTGTTCTTCTCGATCATCGAGATTGTGCTGTTGGTCACCCCGGCACGCTTGGCGAGTTCACGCTGGGACAGGCCCTTGAGCTTGCGGATGGCTTGCAGTCGTTCGCCGACGTCCAAAGCTGGAGCCTCCTGAAACGGTGTGGGGGGTGGATGTGAACGATATCATGGCAACGCCGTTCAGTATTTACAACACACCGCCCCAACGCCATTCATTACGGCCCTCTACTCGCCGCAGTATTCCAGCGGTACGCGTTTGACGTTGCAGAACACCTGATACGGGATCAGGCCCGCATGGTCAGCCACTTCGCTGGCCAGCACCTGCTTGCCCCACAGCTCCACCGGGCTGCCCAGGGTGGCATGGGGCACGTCGGTAAGGTCCACGCTGAGCATGTCCATCGACACCCGGCCAATCAGTTGCGCGCGCGTGCCGGCCACCAGCACAGGTGTGCCGTTGGGTGCCTGCCGCGGGTAACCGTCGGCGTAGCCCATGGCGACCACGCCAACCCGGGTGGGCCGGGTGCTGACGAACTTGGCGCCATAGCCCACCGGCTCGCCTGCAGGCAGTTCACGCACGCTGATGATCCGCGATTGCAGGGTCATGACCGGCTGCAGGCGCTGCGCCTGAGGCTGGGCGGCGTCGAACGGCGTGGCGCCATACAGCATCAGGCCGGGCCGTACCCAGTCGCCCTGAGCCTGCGGCCAACCCAGCACACCTGGCGAGTTGCGCAGGCTGCACTCGGCTGCCAGGCCCTCCCGGGCCGCCTCGAATACGGCGATCTGGCGGGCAGTGGCGTCGGCTTCAAGCTCATCGGCCCGGGCGAAGTGGGTCATCAGCACGATGCGTGCGACCTTGCCGGTGGCCAGCAGCCGCTGGTAGGCGTCGTGGTAGTCCTTGGCGTGCAGGCCAACGCGGTGCATGCCGCTGTCCAGCTTGAGCCAGACGGTGATGGGCTTGTGCACCGGGGTGTTCTCGATGGCCTCCAGCTGCCACAGCGAATGCACGGCACACCACAGGTCGTGCTCGGCGATAAGGGCCAGCTCGCTGGCTTCGAAAAAACCTTCCAGCAACAGCACAGGCGCCTTGATGCCCGCGGCGCGCAGTTCCAGAGCCTCTTCGATACAGGCCACGGCGAAGCCATCGGCTTCGGCTTCCAGTGCCAGGGCGCAGCGCACGGCGCCATGGCCATAGGCGTCGGCCTTGATCACGGCAAGGGCTCTGGCACCGGTGAGTTCACGGGCCAGACGGTAATTGTGGCGCAGGGCCTGGAGGTCGATCAGGGCGCGGGCGGGGCGCATGGCGGCTGCCTTCTGGTGATTCAGGTTGAAAACGGTATGGGTGTGCCGGCGATGAGGCCGGCACCGCCACACTTACTGCTGGTGAACCGGTGCAGCATGCCCCTGCCTGGCCACTTCCCGGCCACTGCCGTAGCGCGAAATGTCCAGCCCTTCGGCGCTGATCTGCGGCTGCTTGCGTGCAATCAGGTCCGCCAGCAGGCGCCCCGAGCCACACGCCATGGTCCAGCCCAGCGTACCGTGCCCGGTGTTCAGGAACAGGTTGCGGAACGCCGTCGCCCCCACAATCGGGGTACCGTCCGGCGTAGCCGGGCGCAGGCCGGTCCAGAAACTGGCCTGGCCAAGATCACCGCCGCGAGGATAAAGGTCGTTGACGATCATCTCCAGCGTTTCGCGCCGACGCGGGTTCAGCGACAGGTCAAAACCGGCGATTTCGGCCATGCCGCCCACGCGGATGCGGTTATCGAACCGGGTGATCGCCACTTTGTAGGTTTCATCCAGAATGGTCGATGTGGGCGCCATTTCAGCGTTGGTGATCGGCACAGTCAGCGAGTAGCCCTTGAGCGGGTAAACCGGCGCCTTGATACCCAGCGGCTTGAGCAACTGCGGCGAATAACTGCCTAGCGCCAGCACGTAGCGATCGGCCGTTTCCAGCTTGCCATCGATCACCACACCGTTGATGCGATCGCCGGCGGCATCCAGGCGCTGGATGTCCTGGCCGAAGCGAAACTCCACGCCCAGCTTCACGGCCATCTCTGCCAGCTTGTTGGTGAACAGCTGGCAGTCGCCGGTCTGGTCGTTGGGCAGGCGCAAGGCACCTGCCAGAATATCCTTTACGCCGGCCAGCGCAGGTTCCACACGGGCAATGCCGTCGCGGTCGAGCAGTTCGTAGGGCACACCAGACTGCTCAAGCACCGCGATGTCCTTGGCCGCAGCATCCACCTGGGCCTGGGTGCGGAACAACTGGGTGGTACCGAGGCTGCGGTTCTCGTAGGCAATGCCGGTTTCAGCGCGCAGCTCGTCCAGGCAGTCGCGGCTGTACTCGGACAGGCGCACCATGCGCTCTTTGTTCACCGCATAGCGGTTGGCGGTGCAGTTGCGCAGCATCTGCGCCATCCACAGGTACTGATCGACATCGCCAGTGAGCTTGATGGCCAGCGGGGCGTGGCGTTCCAGCAACCACTTGATGGCCTTCAGTGGCACCCCCGGGGCAGCCCAGGGCGAGGCATAGCCGGGCGAGATCTGGCCGGCGTTGGCAAAACTGGTTTCCATGGCCACCGCAGGCTGGCGGTCGACCACCGTTACGTCGAACCCTTGCCGGGCCAGGTAATAGGCACTGGCGGTTCCGATCACGCCGCTACCAAGTACCAGAACTCGCATCGTCTTGTTCCTCACACGCGGCACGCCGCAGGTTGTTATTGGGTGGCCATTGATGAGCGCAGTATAGGAATTCGCGACCAGTGCATTTCACTATATAAAAGCCTAATATTGGCGAGAATTCTCGGCAGAATCGCCTTTGACGGAGGGGCATCCCCTATGAGAACCCAGCACCAGAGCAAGCGTGAACTGGACAAGATTGACCGCAACATTCTGCGCATCCTGCAAAACGACGGGCGGATTTCCTTTACCGAGCTGGGCGAAAAGGTCGGGCTCTCGACCACCCCGTGCACGGAGCGGGTTCGACGCCTGGAGCGCGAAGGCATCATCATGGGCTACAACGCGCGCCTGAACCCTCAGCACCTCAAAGGCAGCCTGCTGGTGTTCGTGGAAATCAGCCTGGACTACAAGTCGGGCGACACGTTCGAAGAGTTCCGCCGCGCCGTGCTCAAACTGCCCCATGTACTGGAGTGCCACCTGGTGTCCGGCGACTTCGACTACCTGGTCAAGGCGCGCATTTCGGAGATGGCGTCGTACCGCAAACTGCTGGGCGATATCCTGCTGAAGCTGCCGCACGTGCGGGAGTCCAAGAGCTACATCGTGATGGAAGAAGTGAAGGAAAGCCTCTGCCTGCCGATCCCGGACTGACCTACACCAGCACCTGCCGGGTAGTGGCAATGAACTGGTGAACCAGCTGTTCGGCGGCGGGGTCGATCATCGGTTCCGGGCCCCGGCCACGCGGGCAGGCCAGGCGCGGGGTGGTGCCGAACAGGCGGCAGATCATCGGGCGCTCCTGGTACACCGTGCAACCTTGAGGCCCCAGGTGCACGCAGTCCAGCCGCTCCAGTGCGGCGTCCTGTTCGGCCTGGGTTTTGCGCGGCAGGCGGGCCATCTCCTGGGCGGAGGTGGTGACCGGGCCGCAGCAATCGTGGCAACCAGGTTCGCATTCGAACGAGGGGATGAGTTCGCGCAGGAAGTGGATTTTGTGGCGGTTGCAGGGCATGGCGAAGTACAGGCTGACGAAGTGGGTGGATTATAGGCCCATTCGCGGGTAAACCCGCCCCACCGAATAGCCCGCCCTCGCGGTCTTAACCGCGAAACCGGGCATGGCCTGGCTGGTTGCTGCGCCTGCGCGGCACAGCTTATCCTCGCCGCTCTCTCCAGCTTCAGGGCCAGCCCGATGATCCACAGCGCGCAGCACGCCGCCTCCTACTACGCCGCCAGCCGCTTGCCACACCCGGATCACGCGTTCCTGCAGGGCGAACACAGCGCCGATGTATGCGTTGTGGGCGGAGGCTACTCGGGCCTTAACACCGCCATCGAACTGGCCGAACGCGGCTTTTCGGTCATCCTGCTGGAGGCCCGCAAGCTGGGCTGGGGCGCCAGTGGGCGCAACGGCGGGCAGCTGATACGCGGGGTTGGCCACGGGCTGGAGCAGTTTCTGCCGGTGCTCGGCGAGCAGGGTGTGCGCAGCCTGCAACTGATGGGGCTGGAGGCGGTGCAGATCGTGCGCGATCGCGTGGAGCAGCACGGCATTGCCTGTGACCTGAGGTGGGGCTACTGCGACCTGGCGAACAAACCTTCGCAACTGCAGGGTCTTGCCGAGGAAGCCGAGCATCTGCGCAGCCTGGGCTATGCCCACGCGCTACGCTTGGTGGGCAAGGACGATATCCACAGCGTGGTAGGCGCCGACTGCTACGCCGGGGGGCTGGTGGATATGGGCTCGGGGCACTTGCACCCACTCAACCTCGCCTTGGGCGAAGCGGCCGTGGCCAGCCGCCTGGGCGTGCGCCTATACGAACAATCCGAAGTCACGCGGATCGACTATGGCCCCCAGGTGCAGGTGCACACCGCACAAGGCCGGGTGCGTGCCAAGACCCTGGTGCTGTGCTGTAACGCCTACCTGAATGGGCTGGACCGCGAACTGGCTGGCAAGGTGCTGCCGGCCGGCAGCTACATCATCGCCACCGAGCCGTTGGGTGAAGAACGTGCTCGCGCCTTGTTGCCGCAGAACATGGCGGTGTGCGACCAGCGCGTTGCACTGGATTATTACCGCCTGAGCGCCGACCAGCGGCTGCTGTTTGGCGGCGCCTGCCATTATTCCGGCCGCGACCCTGGGGATATCGCTGCGTACATGCGCCCCAAGATGCTCAAGGTGTTCCCTCAACTGGCCGATGTGCGCATCGACTACCAGTGGGGTGGCATGATCGGCATCGGCGCCAATCGCCTGCCCCAAGTGGGCCGCCTGGCGGGCCAGCCGAACGTGTATTACGCCCAGGCGTATTCAGGCCATGGGCTCAATGCCACCCACCTTGCCGCGCGGCTGTTGGGCGAGGCCATCAGCGGCCAGGAAAGCGGGCGCTTCGACCTGTTCGCCAAGGTGCCGCACATGACCTTCCCTGGCGGCAAGCACCTGCGCTCGCCATTGCTGGCATTGGGGATGTTGTGGCATCGGCTCAAGGAGCTGGTTTGAAGGTTGGGCGGGGAGCGTCACGCCTTCCAGAAGGGCTTGCGGCCTTCGGTTCGGGCTTGCTCCCAGCTAAGCCCTACGTCGCGTAGCTCGTCGTCGGTCAGCTGCAACAGCGTTCTGCGGGTCTGCCAGCGGTGCAGCATCAGCCCCCAGCGGCCCAGCCCCTGCGGGGCATTGAATACCCTGGCTTGCTGGCCCGCCTCCAATTCCTTTGCCAAAAGCTGCAAGCGTACATCACTCATACCAGCCATCACTGCGCCCTCCACGTGTGCCGAATCCATAGGCAAAGCATGGGGGTTGGCGGCGATGGCAATACAGAGCCAATGCAGCCTTATTATTCCCATACAGAATTGGCCGCAAGCCGACTGAATGCTGTATTTTCCGCTCATCTGTACTGGTTGCTACGCCAAGTCAGCGCAGGAGTATGCCGTGACCCTTTACCTGAACCTCGCCGAGCTGCTCGGTGCCCGCATCGAACAAGGCCTTTACCAGCCTGGACAGCGGCTGCCCTCGGTAAGGGCCTTGAGTGCCGAACATGGGGTCAGCCTGAGTACCGTGCAGCAGGCGTACCGCATGCTGGAGGACGGTGGCATGGTCTCGCCGAGGCCCAAGTCCGGCTATTTCGTCAACGACCATCGCCAACTGCCAGCATTACCGGCCGTCAGCCGCCCGGCGCAGCGCCCGGTGGAAATCTCCCAGTGGGAACAAGTGCTTGAGCTGGTGCGCAGCACCCCGCGCCAGAACGTCATACAGCTGGGCCGCGGCATGCCCGATATCGAAGCCCCGACGCTCAAGCCACTGCTGCGCAGCCTGGCCCAGTTGAGCCGGCGCCAGGACATGCCAGGCCTGTATTACGACAACATCCACGGTAACCTGGCCCTGCGCGAACAGGTGGCACGCCTGGCGCTGGATTCGGGCTGCAGGCTGGCGCCCGCCGACCTCGTGATCACCACGGGTTGCCACGAGGCGCTGTCCTGCAGCATCCGGGCGGTGTGTGAGCCGGGCGACATCGTTGCGGTGGACTCGCCCAGCTTCCATGGCGCCATGCAAACCCTGAAGGGCCTGGGCATGAAGGCGCTGGAGATCCCCACCGACCCGGTCACCGGTATCAGCCTGCAAGCGCTGGAACTGGCCCTTGAGCAGTGGCCGATCAAACTTATCCAGATCACCCCAAGTTGCAACAACCCCCTCGGCTACATCATGCCCGAGGCCCGCAAGAAAGCCTTGCTGAGCCTCGCCCAGCGCTACGACGTGGCCATTCTGGAAGATGACGTTTACGGCGACCTGGCCTATACCTACCCGCGCCCGCGTACGGTCAAGTCGTTCGACGACGATGGCCGCGTGTTGCTGTGCAGCTCGTTCTCCAAGACCCTGGCCCCAGGCCTGCGGGTGGGCTGGGTTGCCCCGGGGCGTTACCTGGAGCGGGTGCTGCACATGAAGTACATCAGCACGGGCAGCACCGCCAGCCAGCCGCAGCTGGCCATCGCCGACTTCATCGCTGCGGGGCACTACCAGCCCCATGTTCGGCGCATGCGCAGCCAGTACCAGCGCAGCCGCGAACTGATGAGCGACTGGGTAACCCGGTACTTTCCGCCGGGTACCCGGGTAAGCCGCCCCCAAGGCGGCTTCATGCTGTGGGTGGAGCTGCCTGAACACTTCGACACGCTACGGCTGAACCGGGCGCTGCTCGAGCAGGACGTACAGGTGGCCGTGGGCAGCATCTTTTCGGCCTCGGGCAAGTACCGGCACTGTTTGCGCATGAACTTCGCCGCCCGCCCCACGCCGCAGATCGAAGCCGCCGTGCGCAAGGTGGGGGAAACCGCCCTGCGCCTGTTGGATGAAGAATACGCAGCCACGTAACTTTGCACAGCCCGGCACGGTCAAACCCGCAAGCCTTTCCTCGTACAGGACGACCCTCCCTTGAAAACCCAGCGAGCCCTGATGCTGGTGCTGCTGCTTGGCCTTGCCGGCTGCACCAGCGTCAGCACGCCCCGCGAGACCAGCCAGGCGCTACCGGCCAACGACTCAGCCTTCGGGCGCTCGGTGCTGCGCCAGGCTGCACCCTATGAGGGGCGCTCGGGCTTTCGCCTGCTGCCCAACAGCAACGAGGCATTCCGCGCGCGGGCCGAGCTGATCCGCAATGCTCAGGCCAGCATCGACCTGCAGTACTACATCGTCCATGACGGCCTCAGTACCCGCGCCCTGGTCCACGAACTGTTGCGCGCAGCCGACAGGGGTGTGCGCGTGCGCATCCTGCTGGACGACACCACCAGCGATGGCCTCGACGCCATCATGGGCACGCTCGCCGCCCACCCCAACATCCAGATCCGCGTGTTCAACCCTTTGCACCTGGGCCGCAGTACAGGGGTAACGCGGGCAATGGGGCGTCTGTTCAACCTGTCGCGCCAGCACCGTCGCATGCACAACAAGCTGTTCCTGGTGGATAACAGCATGGCCATTGTTGGCGGCCGCAACCTGGGTGACGAGTACTTCGACGCCGAGCCCAACCTGAACTTCACCGACATCGACCTGCTGAGCGTCGGGCCCATTGCCGAGCAGCTGGGGCATAGCTTCGACCAGTACTGGAACAGCGCACTGAGCCGGCCGATTACCGACTTTCTGTGGCACCAGCCCAACGAAAACGACCTGCACAGCAGCCGTCACCGCCTGGAAGTGTCCCTGGCCGAAGCACGAACCCAGCGCAAGCAACTGTACGACCGCCTGATGGCTTACCAGTCCCAACCACGCCTGGACACCTGGCGTAACGAGCTGATCTGGGCCCATGCCCAGGCGCTGTGGGACGCACCGAGCAAGGTACTGGCCGACGATGAGCCCGACCCGCAACTGTTGCTCACCCGCCAGCTGGGGCCGGACCTGCGTAACGTGCGCCACGAGCTGATTCTGGTGTCGGCCTACTTCGTCCCTGGCGAACCTGGGCTGCTGTACCTCACCCACAGTGCCGACGCAGGCATTTCGGTGAAACTGCTGACCAACTCACTTGAGGCCACCGACGTACCGGCCGTGCACGGTGGCTACGCGCCCTACCGCAAAGCCTTGCTGGAGCACGGGGTGAAGCTGTACGAGCTGCGCCGCCAACCGGGCGACCCAAGCGCCGGCAAGCTGAACTTCCATGGCGGCTCCGATTCCAGCCTGCACAGCAAGGCCATCGTGTTCGACCGGCACAAGACGTTCATCGGCTCGTTCAACTTCGACCCACGCTCGGTACTGTGGAATACCGAAGTCGGCGTGCTGGTCGACAGCCCGGAACTGGCGGAGTACACCCGGGCGCTGGCCGTACAGGGTATGGCCCCGTCCCTGAGTTACCAGCCGGAGCTGGTGGGCGGCAAGCTGATATGGGTGACGGAGGAAAACGGCCAGCGCCGCGTGCTGACGTCAGAACCCGGCGGCCTGTGGCGGCGCTTCAATGCCTGGATCAGCAAGGCGGTTGGCCTGGAGAAGATGCTGTAGGGAAAAGCCCGTTTAGCCCGGCACCGGCTCGAAAGCCCCACGGCGTCGGGTGAGCACCACCAACCCGGCGGCGCCTGCCGCCATCAGCAACGGCAGCGCGTGGCCACTGATCCATTGGCTGCCCGCCCCCGCCAGCAACGGCCCGAGCAGGCAACCGATACCCCACAACTGCGCCACGTGGGCATTGGCGCGTACCAGGGCGTCGTCCCGGTAGCGCTCACCGATCAGCACCAGTGACAAGGTAAACAGGCCCCCGGCACTGGCCCCGAACAGCACCCACAACGGCCAGATGGCAGGCGTGTGCAGCAACAGCGGAATCGCCAGGCTGGACACCAGCAAGGTCGTGGCGCACCCGGTGAAGAGGGTTTGCCGTGACATATGGTCAGCCAGCACGCCAATGGGCAACTGCAGCACTGCATCGCCTACCACCACGGTACTGACCATGAACAGGGCGATTTCCGTGCTGAAACCCTGCTGCAGGCAATAAACCGGCAGCAGCGTGAGAATCATCGCTTCGAACGAAGCGAACAGGGCAATAGCCCAGGCGATTACCGGCAAGCGCTTACAGAACGCGTACAGGTCGCCGAACGTGACACTGCAGGCTTCGGTGGAGGGTGCTCCGCCGCGCCCCAGCAGAAGCAGCGGCGCCAGCAGCAACAGCCCGGTCGCCGCCCAGAACCCGAAGTCATCGTCCGAGCCGAGCACGCCCAGCACCAGCGGGCCGGCCAACTGGCTCAGCGCATAGCTGCTGCCATACAGCGCCACCAGCCTGCCCCGCCATTGCTCGACCACCAGCTGGTTGATCCAGCTTTCGCCAAGGATGAATACCACGGTCAGGGCCATGCCGATCAGCAGGCGCAGCAGCAACCACAACGGGTAGCTGGGCAGCAGTGCCAGCAGGCCGATCGACAGCGCACCAGCCCACAGGCACAGGCGCATGGCAGAAGGCACGCCCACCCAGCCCGCCAGGCGGCTGGCAAGGCTGGCGCCTGCCAGCACACCCAGCGCGGGCATGGCCGCCATCACCCCGATAGCGAAGCTGCCGTAGCCCCAGGCTTCGAGGCGCAGGGACACCAACGGCATGCTGACGCCGAGCGCAAGCCCGACGCTCAGCACCGACGCCAGTACGGCGAAGTAGGTACCCCAGCGCATCGCAGCCCCCCGGGCTTACAGCTTGATCCAGGTCGCTTTCAGCTCGGTGTATTTCTCCAGTGCATGCAGGGACTTGTCACGGCCGTTGCCTGACTGCTTGAAGCCACCAAACGGGGCAGTCATGTCGCCGCCGTCGTACTGGTTGACCCAGACACTGCCGGCGCGCACGGCGCGGGCAGTTTTGTGCGCCTTGGAAATGTCCGAAGTCCAGATGCCGGCGGCCAGGCCATACGGGGTGTCGTTGGCAATGGCCACCGCTTCCTCGGCGGTATCGAAGCTGATCACCGAAAGCACCGGGCCGAAGATTTCTTCCTGGGCGATCTTCATGGCGTTGGTAACGCCATCGAAGATGGTCGGCTCTACATAGGTGCCGCCGGTTTCTTCCAGGGTGCGCTTGCCGCCTGTCAGCAGCTTGGCGCCGTCCTTGTGGCCTGCCTCGATATACGACAGCACGGTGTTCATCTGCTGGGTATCGACCAGGGCACCCACAGTGGTCTGTGGGTCCAGCGGGTTGCCTGGCTTCCAGCCCTTCAGGGCCTCCACCACCATGGGCAGGAACCTGTCCTTGATGGACCGTTCGACCAGCAGGCGCGAGCCTGCGGTGCACACCTCACCCTGGTTGAAGGCGATGGCACTGGCAGCGGCCTGCGCGGCAGCCTGCAGGTCTGGCGCGTCGGCGAACACGATGTTCGGGCTTTTGCCACCGGCTTCCAGCCAGACGCGCTTCATGTTCGACTCGCCCGCGTACACCATCAACTGCTTGGCAATCTTGGTGGAGCCTGTGAATACCAGGGTATCGACGTCCATATGCAGGGCCAGGGCCTTGCCGACGGTGTGGCCGTAACCCGGCAGCACGTTCAGTACACCGGCCGGAATGCCGGCCTCGATGGCCAGCTGCGCAATACGAATGGCCGTGAGCGGTGATTTTTCGGACGGCTTGAGCACCACTGAGTTACCGGTGGCCAGGGCTGGGCCCAGTTTCCAGCAGGCCATCATCAGCGGGAAGTTCCAGGGGACGATGGCGCCTACCACCCCTACCGGCTCGCGGGTAACCAGGCCAAGCTGATCGTGGGGGGTGGGGGCAACCTCGTCGTACACCTTGTCGATGGCTTCGGCTGTCCAGTGAATGGCATTGGCTGCACCAGGGATGTCGATGGTGGAGGAGTCGCCGATCGGCTTGCCCATGTCCAGGGTTTCAAGCAGTGCCAGCTCTTCGACGTTCTTGCGCAGCAGGTCGGCAAAGCGGACCAGCTTGGCTTTGCGCTTGGCCGGGGCCAGCTGCGACCAGACACCGGCATTGAAGGTGGCGCGGGCATTTTCAACGGCGCGGTTGGCATCGGCCAGGTCGCAACTGGCAACCTTGGCCAGGAAGCGTCCGTCAACCGGGCTCAGGCATTCGAAGGTGTCACCGGATGCGGCATCGGTGTATTCGCCGTTGATGAAGGCGCGGCCTTCGATCTTCAGTTGCTGGGCACGCTGTTCCCAATCTGCACGAGTCAGGGTGGACATACGAAACTCCTCCTCTTGTTTAAATGCAATGCCGCTCTGAGGGCTCACGGGCATTGTCGGAATAGGGCCGGGCGACACGCGCACACTGGCATGCGATACCCTAAACCAGCCCCTTCAAACTATCAATATATTTGACACCCAAGGCTCAAAAGCCTACTCATGTTAATTTTATTGAACAATCACAGGAGCCGACTCATGAGCATCGACCGTATCATCGACTTCGCCCAGGCCATAACCGAGGCAGAGCGCTACCGACCTGCCGCAGAAAAGATCATTAAAGGCGCGCCTGACCAGGCGGTATACAACCATTACTCCAGCCCTTGCGGGCAGTTTGCTGCCGGCGTCTGGGAAGGCGAGGTGGGGCAATGGGTGGTGAATTACACCGAGCATGAGTATTGCGAGATCGTGCAGGGTGTTTCGGTGCTGCGCGATCAGGAAGGCGGGGCCAAGACCCTGCGCGCCGGTGACCGTTTCGTCATTCCGGCCGGGTTCAAGGGCACATGGGAAGTACTTGAGCCGTGCCGTAAGATCTACGCACTGTTCGAGCAGAAGTAACCTGTGGCTTCAACGCCTGACAGGTATAAAAAAACCCGCGTCCTTTCGGATGCGGGTTTTTTTCAGGTCGCCGATCAATTACTTGATCTTGGCTTCCTTGTACACCACGTGCTTGCGGACAACGGGATCGTATTTCTTGATCTCGATTTTGTCCGGGGTGGTGCGCTTGTTCTTGTCGGTGGTGTAGAAGTGGCCAGTGCCAGCACTCGAAACCAGACGGATCAATTCACGCATGACGTTCTCCTTAGAACTTTTCGCCGCGAGCACGCAGCTCGGACAGCACTACTTCGATACCACGCTTGTCGATGACACGCATGCCCTTGGCAGATACGCGCAGACGCACGAAACGCTTCTCGGACTCAACCCAGAAACGGTGGTGTTGCAGGTTCGGCAGGAAACGACGACGGGTTTTGTTGTTTGCGTGGGAAATGTTGTTCCCGGTTACTGGACCCTTACCAGTAACTTGACAGACTCTCGACATGACTCAGCCCTCTAAAACCACATGCCCAACCCGGCATGGGTTGGCCGCTTAATCTCTCAGTCTTTGGCGCCAGGGCGCCGTGATTCTGGAGGTCTTATCGACCGGATTCGCTGATGCGACAGGCCGAGCCCCTAGAAAAGAGCGCTGCTTTATACCAGAAAGACTCGCTTGCAACAACATCTGATGCACGCCGGCAACAGGCTGAATGCCGCGGGCCAGCATACCGGCAGGCCTGGCTGGCGGTTGACCGCTCGTCGCCAGTTGCACAAAAAAGGGTGTGGTCATTTCCAGGCAGGGGCACTAGGGTAGGCCTTTTCCAGACTGCACTGGCAGATGGGCCATCTGACAGCCAAGGAGCCACCATGCGTGCCACCGCCTATTCGTTATTGTTTACCTGCCTGTGCGCCGCAGGCCTCGCCCAGGCCGCGCCCCTCAGCGTTTGC
Source organism: Pseudomonas sp. S36 (assembly GCF_016647875.1). Lineage (NCBI taxonomy): Bacteria > Pseudomonadati > Pseudomonadota > Gammaproteobacteria > Pseudomonadales > Pseudomonadaceae > Pseudomonas > Pseudomonas sp. S36. Next base: position 89,580 of record NZ_JACVVG010000017.1, read on the forward strand.
ACCGAGGCCAGCCCCGAAGGCTTCGACGTGGTGCAGTACAACTCGCTCACCACCACCAATGCTACCGCCGACGTGCTGATGAACCGCCTGGTAGACTTCGATGCCGCCCAAGGCAAGGTGGTGCCGAGCCTTGCGGCCAGCTGGAAAGTATCTGCCGATGGCCTGGTGTACGACTTCACCTTGCGCGATGGCGTGAAGTTTCACAGCACGCCTTACTTCAAGCCTACCCGCGAGCTGAATGCCGATGACGTGCTGTTCAGCTTCCAGCGCATGCTCTACCCGGCCCACGCGTGGCACAAAACGGCACCTGGCGGCTATCCGCACGCCCAATCACTGCAGCTGGGCAGCCTGATCAAGGCGATCGACGCCCCTACGCCGAATACCGTGCGCTTCACCCTCAGCCACCCGGACGCCACGTTCCTGGCCACCTTGAGCATGGGCTTCGCCTCGGTCTACTCCGCCGAGTACGCCGACAAGCTGATGAAGGCCGGTACGCCAGACAAGCTCAACAGCCAGCCGATCGGTACCGGGCCATTCGTGTTCCAGCGCTTCCAGAAGGATGCGGTGGTGCGCTACCGCGCCAACCCGGACTACTTCGCCGGCAAGCCAGCGGTGGACCCGTTGATCTTCGCCATCACCACAGACGCCAATGTGCGGTTGCAGAAGCTCAAGCGTGGCGAATGCCAGGTTGCCCTTTCGCCCAAGCCGCTGGACATTGCCGAGGCGGGCAGCAACGCTGACCTGAAGGTGGCCAGCACCCCGGCATTCATGACGGCCTTCGTCGCCATCAACAGCCAGCACCCGCCGCTGGACAAGCCAGAGGTGCGGCAGGCCATCAACCTGGCGTTCGACAAGCAGGCCTACCTCAAGGCGGTGTTCGAGGGTTCGGCGGTGGCCGCCAACGGGCCCTACCCGCCCAACACCTGGAGCTACGCCAAGGACCTGCCGGGTTACCCGCTGGATTTGAACAAGGCCAAGGCCCTGCTGGCCAAAGCAGGTATGGCCGATGGCTTCAGCACCACGATCTGGACCCGGCCGTCGGGCAGCTTGCTGAACCCTAACCCCAGCCTGGGTGCACAGATGCTGCAGGCGGACCTGGCCAAGATCGGTATCAAGGCAGAGATTCGTGTGATCGAGTGGGGTGAGCTGATCCGCCGCGCCAAGGCTGGCGAACATGACCTGCTGTTCATGGGCTGGGCAGGTGACAACGGCGACCCGGATAACTTCCTGACCCCGCAGTTTTCCTGTGCGGCGGTGCAGTCGGGTACCAACTTCGCGCGTTTCTGCGACAACCGCCTGGACCAGCTGATCAGCGCTGGCCGCACTACCAATGACCAGAGCGTGCGCAGCAGGCTGTACCAGCAGGCACAAACGCTGATTCAGCAGCAGGCGCTGTGGGTACCCCTGGCGCACCCTACCGCGGCTGCGTTGTTGCGCAAGGACGTGGAGGGGTACCAGGTGAGCCCGTTCGGGCGGCTGGATTTCAGCAAGGTTTCGGTGGGCAAGTAATCAGGTTGGGCCTGCGAGGTGTTCGCCGTGGCGGGTGCAGCGCTTGTGAGATCGAGCGCCGCCCGCGCGGCGCATCGCGAGCTGCGCTCGCTCCT
>NZ_JACVVG010000018.1:0-88323 GCF_016647875.1 Pseudomonas sp. S36
GTTCGCCTTTACAGGTGCGGCGCCTGGGAGATCGAGCGCCGCCCGCGCGGCCCATCGCGAGCTTTGCTCGCTCCTACGCTGAATGGGGTATGGGCGGGCAAGCGATTCCGGCCTGTTTATGCCGAGACGTTCTAAACGTCGGTCTGGCGACTACGGTCAAATGCTTGCGCCTTCGCGCTGCGCCGCACCCACGCGGGAACCTGGCCCCCAGCGCACACTCGAACAGTCACCTCTCGTAAAGCCTTGCCCTTGAGCGACCCTCGGGGCTGGGGTAATGTCGAGTCATTGCACAGGACAGAGCACGCCCATGACCTCCAAGCTGGAACAACTCAAGCAGTTCACCACCGTGGTCGCCGACACCGGGGACCTGGACGCCATTACCCGCCTGAAACCGGTCGATGCCACCACCAACCCGTCGCTGCTGCTCAAGGCAGCGGCCATCCCGGCTTATGCCGACTTGCTCAAGCAGGTTAAAGCCGAAGCCAAGGGTGACGTGGACCTGGCCTGCGATGCGTTCGCGGTGGCGGTGGGCTCCGGCATTCTCAAAGCGATCCCTGGGCGGATTTCCACCGAGGTGGATGCGCGGCTGTCGTTCGATGAGCCTGCACTGCTGGCCAAGGCCCGCACGCTGATCGGCCTGTACGACAAAGCCGGGGTCGGCCGTGACCGCGTGTTGATCAAGCTGGCGTCTACCTGGGAAGGCATCCGCGCCGCTGAGAAGCTCGAGCAGGAAGGCATCCAGACCAACCTCACCCTGCTGTTCTCCTTCGCCCAGGCCCAGGCCTGCGCCGATGCGGGCGTGTTCCTCATTTCACCCTTCGTAGGCCGCATCTACGACTGGTACAAGAAAAGTACCGGCAAGGAATACACCGGCGCAGAAGACCCAGGCGTGCAGTCGGTTACGCGCATCTACAACTACTACAAGGCCAATGGCTACGACACCGTGGTGATGGGTGCCAGCTTCCGCAACGTTGGCCAGATCGAACACCTGGCGGGCTGCGACCGCCTCACCATCAGCCCTGAACTGTTGCAGCAACTCAGCGACGATCAGGGCGACCTGCCACAGGTGCTAAAACCCGGCAATGCCGGTGAGCCAAAGCAAGCACTCAACGAAAGCCAGTTCCGCTGGGCCATGAACGAAGACGCCATGGCGACAGAGAAGCTCGCCGAAGGCATTCGCCAATTCGCCCGCGATCAGGAAAAGCTCGAGAAGGTGATGGCAGAAAAGGCCTGACACAGTTCGCGTTTGCCTGACGGGCGGGAAATGTTCAGCATTTCCCGCCCGTTTTGCTTCTGCCCCTGCAATCCTGACTAGGCCCGTGCGGCCGGCCCTCGCTCACATGACCACGCCTCCTGAACTACCCCTTGTCCTCGCCGGCCCGATACTTCGCCGGCTGGAGCCTCAGCGCCTGGCTATCTGGCTGGCAGCCACACAACCGCTACAGCCCGACGTCGTGTTCCCTTCGGCCGAAACCAAGGTGGAATGCCAGGTGGTTGCGGTGGGGCAGCATGCGTTCATTCACCTGCTGGAAGTTCGCTTCGAGCAGCCGCTCCCCTGCGACCAGTGGCTGGACTACGACGTGCTGATCAATGGCGAGGGTATTGCAAGCTGGGCGCCACACCTGCTCTACCCCGGCCAGCAGCGCCCCAACCTGGTGCTGCGCGGGCGGCTTGATCACCTGCTGCATGGCTCCTGCCGCAAACCGCACCACCCCGCGGCTGACGGCCTGCTGTGCGCTGATCGGTTGCTTGAGCGGTGCACACAACCCCAAGATCGCCCGGCAGTGCTGATGATGACAGGGGACCAGGTATACGCCGACGATGTGGCAGGCCCCATGCTGCGAGCCATTCATACATTGATCGAACGGCTGGGGTTGCACGACGAGCAGCTCGATGGCGCAGTGGTGGCGGACAGCCAGGCCTTGTACCGCCACCCAGCCAGCTACTACCACCGCGCCCATCTGCTACCCGCACAAGCCCGTAACGAAAACCTGCGGGCGCGCTTTTTCGGTGGCAAGCGCAAGCCGATCTTCTCGTCCAGCAACGCCGACAACCACCTGGTCACCTTCGCCGAAGTCATGGCCATGTACCTGTTGGTATGGTCGCCCGTGCCTTGGCAACTGGTGCACCTGGACATGCCCGAGAGCCTCGACCCTGCATGCCGCACGCGCTACCAGCGCGAATTACCGCTGGTGCAGGGGTTCGCCGAACGCCTGGGGCAAGTCGCCCGGGCAATGGCTCACCTGCCCAGCCTGATGATTTTTGACGACCACGACATCACCGATGACTGGAACCTCTCGGCGCAGTGGGAGCACACCGCCTACGGCCATCCACTTTCGCGACGCATCATCGGCAATGCCTTGATGGGATACCTGGTGTGCCAAGGCTGGGGTAACGACCCGGACGGATGCGGGCCACTGATCAACCGCTGCCAATCTATGAACGCACACAACCAGGATGCGCTGATCGGTGAACTGTTGCGCTTCCAGGGCTGGCAATTCAGCCTGCCCACCCACCCGCCGTTGCTGGTGCTCGACACCCGCACCCGCCGCTGGCGCAGTGAAGGTAACCCGGCCAGGCCCTCGGGCCTGATGGACTGGGAGGCCCTGAGCGAATTGCAGCAGGCATTGCTGGACCACCCCTCTGCGGTGGTCGTGTCGCCAGCGCCTATCTTTGGCGTGAAACTGATCGAGACCGTGCAAAAAGTATTCAGTACCCTGGGTTATCCCCTGCTGGTAGACGCCGAGAACTGGATGGCCCACCGCGAAGCGGCACAGGTCATCCTGAACATCTTCCGCCACTCGCGCACACCTGGGCATTACGTGGTGCTGTCAGGGGATGTGCACTACTCATTCGTCTACGAAGTGTTGATCCGCGACCGGCAGCACAGCCCACACCTGTGGCAGGTCACCAGCAGCGGGATCAAGAACGAATTCCCCAGGCGTCTGCTGGATGTGCTCGACCGCCTCAACCGATGGCTCTACGCGCCAAGGTCACCCCTGAACTGGTTCACGTCGCGCCGTGAAATGCAGGTTGAGCCACGCACACCCAACCGCAGCCAGGCCGGCGAGCGGCTCTGGAACGGCGCAGGTTTGGGGCAGGTATTCTTTAACGAACAAGGGCGCCCGGCGCGGGTTTATCAGCTTGATGCGGGCGGTGGCGAGGCTACCGAGTTTGAGCGCCGGTAAACGATCAGCTGCGCTCCAGCGCACTTACAAGGTCATGGAAGGCTTCACGGTTCGAGTCGTTCAGGCCCATGAGGATTTTGTGCGCCTCCAGCACCTTGGACCGCACCACTTCTTCGTTCTGGTCCTGCGAAGGCAAGTCGGCAAGGCATTCCGGGCAGGGTATCGGGCGGTCGACGATGTTGAACACCTGGTCGAAGCCCATCGACTGCAGCAGCCGGGAAATGTCCGGGTTGGTGGTTACCACGGTCGGCAACAAGCCCACTTTCTGGCGTGACAGGATCGACAGCTTGGCCAGCAGGCCCAGGGTGGTGCTGTCGATGCTCTCGGTTTCGGTGAGGTCGATGACAATGGTCGAGAAATTCAGCGCGGTGAAAATCTTCTCGATCGTTGCATCCAGCGCCGAACACAAGGTCAGGCGCACTTCACCGACGAATTTCAGTACGAAGGTACCGTTCTGCTCGGCGAACTGGATTCTACCGGTACTCATTGAAGGTTCCTGCTCAACACCAATAGGGCGATATCATCCGGCATCTCCCCAAGCGTAGCCAATCCAAAACGTTGACGCAGCCCATCCAGGCTACCACCTGCTGCCCTGACGATCTCCGGCAGGGCGGCTTCTTTATCTTTGAGCGTGGCACCCGGCAAAAGGTCCAGAATACCGTCGGACATCAGGCTGAGGCTGAACCGCGGTGGCAATTCGATCACCTGGTCCTGATAGCTCGCTTCGTCGAACAGCCCCACCGGTAAGCCACGGCCTTCGAGGTAGCGGGTGTGCTCCGGGGTGTGCAACACCGGCAGGGGCAGGTGCCCGCCAACGGCGTAGGTCAGCAGGCCGGTGTCCTCGTCGATCACCCCCCCCACCATCGTCACGTGCTTGCCGAGCTTGCAGTTGATCAACCCACGGTTGATATGGCTGAGCACTTCCGACGGTTTGAAGTCGGGCATCTTGCCGCCACGCTTGAATTCGAACAACAAACGGGTGGTCATGAACTTGAGCAGCACCGTGACGAACGCTGACGATGCGCCATGGCCAGATACATCGGCGAGATAGAACGCGATGCGGCGCTCATCCACGCGGAAGTAGTCGGCGAAATCGCCAGACAAGTACAGCGATGGAATGATCTGGTGCTCGAAAGCGAAGTCGCCCGCTACCCAAGGGCTTTCGGGCAGCATGTTCATCTGCACCTGGCGCCCGGCGGTCTGGTCTTCCTGCAACAGGTGCAGGCTGGCTTCCAGTTCGCGGTTGGCGGCTTCGAGCTTGCCACGGTAGCGCTGGTTTTCAAGCACCAGGTGCGCCCTGTCGAGCGCGCGCCGTACCGACAGCTCAAGTACCGCCAAGTCTTCCAAGGGCTTGATGAGGTAATCGGCAGCACCCAGGCGCAAGGCCTCGACTGCATCGGTCATGACCCCTGCACCCGACACAACGATCACCGGCAACTGCGGCGCGCGTGCACTGATCTGGCGGATCAGCTCGAGCCCGCCCATCTGCGGCATGCGCAGGTCGCAGATCACAAGATCAGGCTGGTGTTCTTCGAAGACCTGGAGCCCCTGCTGGCCGTTGCCAGCCTGGAGAACGCTGAAGCCACTGTCTTCAAGGTAGGCGGCGAGGCTTGCACGGACCACGTCGTCGTCATCGATGATCAGCAGCGTTGCACTGGTTTTCTGCATGTGGGCGAACGGCGCCGATTTGGGTTGGTGCAGCGGTGTCGGCAAGGCAGACGGCCAGCTACGGGAGTTCTATTTGTTCACACTCTACCTGAGTTGTAGGCCAAGAACACCTGCCCGGCAACTGTCAGAGCGACCTTGTAAGGCGCAGACGGTACTCCCATCCGCCAGGCGTTTCAAGCGTGTAACGGTCAGCCAGGGCGCTCTTTACAGGGCAAATCACCGGGAGTTATAAGAAAGCCGACCAGTGCAACCCTAACGGAAGGATGCAGCATGTCTAACACGTCCATTAGCCACAGCGAAAAACGCGATTTCATACGCATGCGCATCGATACCGAGGTGACCCTGCTGCACGAGGGCCAGGTCATTGCCGCCGTGTGCCTGGACCTGTCCAGCAGTGGCATGCAGGTGCAGGCGCCACAAAGCTTTCAGGTAGGTGATAAGTTGGAAGTGCGCATCGACTCCGACCACCCGTCACTCAAAGGCCTGCGTGCCAGCACGGAAGTGGTGTGGATTGCGGGCCAGCCAGACGGTCAACACACCTTCGGGCTGCGCATTCTGGCCATGCATTGACCCAAGGGGCCGCGGTGCGGCCCCCCTCTCCATCAGAAGTCGTCTTCGACCTCGCCGTCGCGCACCTTGAACTCGCGGTTCTGCAGGTAGGCGTTGCGGATGAAGATGTACTTGTCACCCTGAATCAGCTTCTCGGCAGACAGCAGGCTGGCGCGAGTATCCACCACGTCGAGGGCGAAGATGGAGTTGCGCGTTGGCACATGGTCGATATAGCGGTACGGCCTGGTGAAGGTGTCCGGGTACTTGGCCACGCCGTCACGTACAGTGCTCGGCCCCAGTAGCGGGATGACCACGTACGGGCCACTTGGCACCCCCCAGTAGCCCAAGGTCTGGCCGAAGTCTTCATCACTGCGCTGCAGGCCCATCTTGGTACCCACGTCGAAGAAGCCGCCCAGCCCGAAGGTGGTGTTGACGATGATTCGCGCAGTATCCACGCCCGCCGCATGCGGCTTCAGTTGCAGCACGTTGTTGGCCAGGTTGGTGACATCGCCCAGGTTGCGGAAGATGTTATGGATGCCGTCTTCAAGAAATTGCGGCGTGACAAACTGGTAGCCCTTGGCCAACGGCTTGAGCGCGTAGGTGTCGAGGGTATCGTTGAAACGGAAGATCGGGCGGTTGACCGCTTCCCAGGGATCTTCCTCGGTGGCGGCCTGGGTGGCTGCCACGGGTGCCAGCAACATGCCGGCACAGACACAGGCCTGGGTGACTCGTTCGATCACACTGGCACCGATCCTACGCATAGTGTTTCTCCATCGGGTTTTCGGCCGCAAGCGCAACCGGTCGCGCTGCTGTAAGGCGGCAGTATAGAGACTTGCGTGCTGATAAACAGCTTTGCAAGTGTATATGGAATTATTGTGACCAAGTGTTGCTCAAGACGTGCTGTCACAGCACGGCAACATTTTTTCAATAATCTGCCGGCTATTTGCGAGGACGTTGCCATGGATGCTGAACCGGCCTTCACAGCGGTACTGTTCGGCTTGCGCGGCTGCCTGGTACAAAGCGCCGAAACCGGCCCATCGCCCGCCCCCGGCGCCCTGGCCACCCTCGCCCACCTGCGCGAACGCCAGGTGCCCTGCATCTGGCTGGATGACCTCACAGGCCAGCCCAGCCAGCCCTTCGCCAATGTGCTGCCAGGCTGGTTGCCTGGGCACCGGGAGCAAGGCGCCCGCTGGCCTGCCCCCAACGGTTGCTGGCAGGCACTGATGGCGCTGGGCAGCCAGCGCCTGGACGGCTGTGTACTGGTCAGCGGCGAACCTGGGCTGTTGCAAGCCGGCCTCAATGCAGGGCTATGGACGGTTGGCCTGGCCGCCTGCAGCCCACACTGCGAGCGCAGTGCCCGTGAGTGGCAGAGCATGACTGCGCAGCAGCAGGGTGCGGCGCGCGGCAAAGCGACCCTGGAACTGTTCAGCCTGGGGGTGCATTCGGTGATCGACCACCTGGAAGCCCTGGACAACTGCCTGGCGCATATCGCCCAGCGCCGCAGCAAGGGTGAAAAACCCTGATACAGCACTCTTGACGCGGGTCATGCAAAGCCGCTGCAGGTGGATTACGCTTTACACAGGCCAGAACCTTTGCCGCTTCGCTGAGGTCCATGGCTTGCCAAGCCATTGATGGAGAAAAGCCAATGCCTGCCCGCGAACTGCAAGAGCGTCTGAACACCCTGCGCGAGCAACTGGACCGCAACGTTCCGCTCTCGGATGAAGAGCTGGCCGCGCTGCACGAAGAGGCGCGCCAGATCGAGGCGCAGCTGAAACTTGAGGAAGCCACCCCTGACAACAATGTGGTCGATGGTGTGAACCTTGCCATCGAACGGTTCGAGGCGGAGCACCCTGACCTTACGGCCACGCTGCGCAGTATTGCCAACTCGTTGCACAGCATGGGTATCTGAGGTTACCCGGGGGCCTTGGCCCCCGGTCGTAACCCGCGCTCGCCCCTGACTCCGGGCGAGGCTACTGGCGCACCAGGCGGCCGTTGGCTGGGGTGATGGTGGTTGTGCTGCGGTAGGGGTTGATGTCCAGCCCGCCACGGCGCACGTAACGTGCGTACACGGTCAAATGCTCCGGCTGGAGCAGGTTTTTCAGGTCCAGATAAATGCGTTCCACGCACTGTTCGTGGAAATCGGCATGTTGACGGAAGCTGATGAGGTAAGTCAGCAGGCTGGCATGATCCAGCGCCCTGCCCTTGTACTCCACCACGACGCTCCCCCAGTCGGGCTGACCGGTCACCGGGCAGTTGGACTTCAGCAAGTGGCTGTGCAGGGTTTCTTCCACCACGCGCTGGGTATCACAGCGCAGCAGTTCAGGCTGAGGCTGTTCGTAGTTGCTGATGGCAACGTCCAGCGCATCTACACACAGCCCTGGCAACGCCACCACGCCCTGCGCCTCGACCTCGGCCAGGGTGCGAACCCTGACCGCTACCGCCTTGCCGGCGGCGGCTGACAGGTCGTTTTCCAGGCACGCCTGCAACTGCTCGAACGACGCGAACACGGTCTGGTTCAGCGAGTTGAGATAGAGTTTGAACGACTTGGATTCAATGATGTTCGGCGAGTCGGCAGGGATCGCAAACTCACCGATTGCCACCACGGGCTTGCCCGATGGCAATAGCCAGGACAGCTCGAAACAGTTCCAGTAATCCACGCCCTGCCATGGCAGGGTCTGGGCAGTGACGCCCAGTTCCGCCCACTTGACGGTGCGCGGAATCGGGAACAGCAACTGCGGCGAATAAGTGGCGATGTACTCGCTGGATTTGCCCAGCGGTGAGTGTTCGGCGGCGGGGTGCATGGAAACTGACCTGCAAGTTCGAAATTGCCCCTAGTCTACCGGTTTTGCGCCCCGCCTTGCAGCGCCCGTCACTCGATGGTCAACGGGCCGACCATGCCGGCCTGGTAGTGCCCCGGTACATTGCAGGCGAACTCGATGGGCGCCGAGGTGCGGAAGGTCCAGGTGAGCTCGGCGCGCTGGCCGGGCATCACCAGCACCGTGTTGCCGCCACCGTGGGCATGCCCGCCCGCCTGCTCTGCGCCTTGCGCATGGCCTGCCATCTGCCCGTGATCCATGCCCTGATGCCCGCCAGCTGCGCTGTACAGCTTGCCCTGCATGGCCACCATCTCTTTCTGGTGCTCCTCGTGCATGGCCTTGGTGCCCAAGTTGAACTCATGGGGCAGCTGGCCCTCGTTCACCAGCACGAAACGCACAGTTTCACCTGCTTTTACCTGCAGGTTCCTGGGCTCGAAGGCAATGTCCTTGAGCAGCACCTCGACGGTGCGGGTTGCTTTCGCAGCCGGCGCAGGCTCACCGAAGGGGAAGCGTTGCGCAGGCTCTGCAAGCGCAGGCAGGCTGGCCAATGCAAGGGCGGATGCGATCAACAGGCGGTACATGGCGTCTCCACAACTCAACGATCAGATGCCGCAAACCTTAAACTGCGGCGACTGCCAGCAAGCTGACCGCAACATTACAACTTTGTCAGTTTGGCTAGGAGCATGCCGGGTCACGTATTATTTAAGACCTCGCAACGCCGGAGCCCAAGCCCGCAATGAAACTGCTGATCGTCGAAGACCAGGCCCGCACCGGCCAGTACCTGAGCCAAGGCCTGAACGAAGCCGGCTTCGCCACCGAGCTGGCCACCGACGGCGAAACCGGCCAGTTCCTGGCCCTGACCGGCGACCACGACCTGTTGATTCTCGATGTGATGCTGCCAGGGCGGGATGGCTGGCAGATCCTTCAGGCCGTGCGCCAGGCAGGCCTGGGCACCCCGGTGTTGTTCCTGACCGCCCGTGACGCGGTGGCAGACCGGGTGCGGGGGCTGGAACTGGGTGCCGATGACTACCTGGTGAAGCCGTTCGCATTCTCCGAATTGCTGGCCCGGGTGCGCAGCCTGCTGCGCCGGGGAGCCAGCCCGGCCAGCGAAACCTCACTGGGCCTGGCCGACCTGCGCCTGGACCTGATCCGCCGCCGCGCCGAACGGGCCGGCCAGCGCATCGACCTGACCGCCAAGGAATTCGGCCTGCTGGAACTGCTGCTGCGCCGCCAGGGCGAAGTGCTGCCCAAATCATTGATCGCCTCGCAGGTGTGGGACATGAACTTCGACAGCGACACCAATGTGATCGAAGTGGCGATCCGCCGGCTACGCCTGAAAATCGACGACGCGCATGCCAACAAGCTGATCCACACCGTCCGCGGCATGGGCTACGTGCTTGAAGAGCGGGCACCGTGATAGGCAAGGTATCGCTGGTCAACCGCCTGGCGCTGCTGTTCGCCGCCTGCACAGCCGCCGTTTCACTAGGGGCCGGCCTGCTGTTCAACCACGCCAGTGAGCAGCACTTCATCGAGCTGGACCAACAACTGCTGGAATCCCGACTGTCCTTGCTGCGCGCGCAACTGGCCGGGGTCACCCGCGCCGAAGACCTGCGCGCCCGCCTGCCCGCCCTGAGGGCCGAACTGGGTCACCAGGCCGACCTGGGCCTGCGCATCACCGCCAGCGACGGTACACGCTGGTTCGAAAGCCGCAACGGGTTACCTGCGCTGCCGGTGCCCGGCGGCCTTGCCACCTTGCATGCCCAGGGCACCGATTACCGCAGCCTGGCGCAACCGTTGCTGCCGGGCGCCCCGCAGTCGCCGCAAGTGGCGTTGTACCTGGATATCACTCACCACCAGCATTTTCTGCAGGGTATGCAACGGTTGATCTGGCTCACGGTGGGCCTGTCGGCGCTGGCCACTGCCCTGCTGGGCGCCTGGGCTGCACGCAGCAGCCTGCGGCCGTTACGGCAAATGGGCCAGGTGGCGGCCAGCGTGGGCGCACGCTCGTTGACCACACGCCTGCCGGTGGCGCAGATGCCCGACGAGCTGGCAGAACTGGCCACCGCCATGAATGCCATGCTGCAACGCCTGGACGACGCCTTCCAGCGTCTGTCGGCATTTTCAGCCGACATCGCCCATGAGCTGCGCACGCCATTGTCCAACATGCTCACCCACACCCAAGTCACCCTCACCCGCCCGCGCAGCCTGGAGGAATACCACGAGGCGCTGCATGGCAACCTCGAAGCGCTGCAGGGCATGGCGCAGATGATCAACGACATGCTGTTCCTGGCCAAGGCCGACCATGGCCTGCTGGTACCTGGGCAAACGCCGCTGGCGCTGCATGATGAAGCAGATGCCCTGCTGGAGTTCTACGCGCCGCTGGCCGAAGACAACAACGTGACCCTGCATCGCGAAGGGCAGGCCACGCTGAGCGGCGACCGGCCGATGTTGCGCCGGGCACTGTCCAACCTGCTGGACAACGCCCTGCGCTTTACCCCCAACGGTGGGCAGGTACAGGTGACCTTGCAACCCGGGCCTGTCATCTGCGTGGCCAACACCGGCGCGGCCATCAGCCCGGCCGCCCTGCCGCGGCTTTTCGACCGTTTCTATCGGGTAGACCCGGCCCGCCATGAAGGCAGCCGTGAGCATGCGGGGCTGGGCCTGGCGATCACCCGGTCCATCGTGCAAGCCCATGGTGGGGACATTACGGTAGCGTGTGCAAACGGCTGGACACGCTTCGTGATCACGTTCTCAGAAGCGCACTGAGAGGGGGCGCAGCACGCCCCTCCTGGGGTACCGGCTGTGGTTACACAGCCAGGCCGATCGCCGGCTGCACCTGCGAGGCGCGGTAGGCCGGGTAGAGGGTGGCAAGGAAGCTCATCACCAGGCCAGCGGTGCAGATGATCGCCACATCTCCCCACTGCAGCTCGGAGGGCAGGCTGCTGATGAAGTACACGTCCGAGGTAAAGATGTGCTGGCCGCTCACACGCTCCAGCCAACCGACGATCTGGCTCACATTCAGCGCGGCAATCACGCCCAATACGCCGCCAATGAGCGTGCCGACCACCCCGATCAGGCTGCCTTGCACCATGAACGTGCCCATGATCTGCGCAGGCGTGGCACCCAGGGTGCGCAAAATGGCGATGTCCGGGCCCTTGTCGTTCACCACCATCACCAGGGTGGCGATGATGTTGAATGCGGCCACGGCGATGATCATCATCAGCAACAGGCCGATCATGGTCTTTTCCATCTTCATGGCACTGAACAGGCTGCCCTGGGTGTGGGACCAGTCGTCGGCGCGGTAGCCGTCGCCCAGTTGCGCAGCAATGGCCTTGGACACCTGCGGCGCGGCGTACAGGTCATGCAGCTTCAGCCGCACGCCCTGCACCTGGCCCGGCGCCCAGCGTTGCATGGCTGCGGCATCGGCCATGTGAATGTAGGCCTGGGAACCGTCGAGTTCGGCGCCCACCTTGAAGATGCCCACCACGGTCAGGCGCTGCATGCGCGGCGTGATACCACCTGGCTCGGTGCTGATTTCCGGCACGATCAGGGTCAGCTTGTCACCGGTATTGAGGCGAAAGCGCCGGGCGGTCAGCTCGCCGATCACCACCCCGTACTCGCCGGGCTGCAGGTCCTGCAATTGGCCCTGAACGATGTGCTGGCCAACGATCGAAACCTTGCTTTCTTGCGCTGGGTCGATACCGCCCACCTGGATGGGCTGCATCGCGCCTTTGTAAGACAACATGCCTTCCATCTCGGTGATCGGCGCCGCCGCCATCACGGCAGGGTTCTGCAGGGCGGCGTCGGCCACCTTGTGCCAATCGTCCAGTGGCTGCTCGCCAAGGATGGCGGCATGGGGCACCAGGCCGAGGATGCGCGAGCTCATTTCGCGCTGGAAGCCGTTCATCACCGACAGCACCACGATCATTGCCAGCACGCCCAGCGACAGGCCGATCATCGAAGTCATCGAGATGAACGAGATGAAGTGGTTGCGGCGCTTGGCCCGGGTGTAGCGCGCGCCGATGAAAATGGGCAAGGGTCTGAACATGTGCAAGAACACCCAATGAAAAACGGAAAACGGGGCGGCAGTGCCGCCCCGGCAAATCGGTCAGATCGCCACCAGGTGGCCGTCTTCGAGCTTCAGCACGCGGTCCATCTGACGGGCCAGGTTCAGGTCATGGGTGACTACCAGGAATGCCGTGCGCGATGCGCCCGACAGCTCCTGCATCAGCTCCTGTATGCCCTGGGCGGTGTGGTGGTCGAGGTTGCCGGTGGGCTCGTCGAGCATCACCAGCCCCGGGCGGTTGACCAGGGCCCGGGCAATGGCCACCCGCTGACGCTCACCGCCGGACAATTCTGCCGGCTTGTGGTTGAAGCGGTGGGCCAGGCCCACGCGCGTGAGCAGCGCTTCGGCACGCTCACGGGCCTCGGGGATGGGCGTACGGCCGATCAGCAACGGCATGCACACGTTCTCGACGGCGGTGAACTCGGGCAGCAGATGGTGGAACTGGTAGACGAAACCCAGCGCCCGGTTGCGCAGCAGGCCGCGGGCACGTTCCCCCAACGCCGACAACTCTTCACCGGCCAGCCAGACGCTGCCCTGGGTCGGCCGGTCGAGGCCGCCCAGCAGGTTGAGCAAGGTACTCTTGCCCGAGCCAGAACTGCCGACGATGGCCACACGCTCACCGGGGTGCAGTTCCAGGTTGAGCCCGGACAACACCTGCACCGATTCCGGCCCCTCGTCGTAGGCCTTGCCCAGGTTGCGGCAACTCAGAACGGCTTTATCACTCATGCGCGACTCACTCATAACGTAGCGCCTCTGCAGGCTGGGTGCGGGCGGCACGCCAAGCCGGGTACAGGGTGGCGAAGAAACTCAGGACCAGCGCCGCACCACAGACCATGTACACATCCTGGGCCTGGATCTGCGAGGGCAGGTAATCGATGAAATACACGTCGGCATTGAGGAACTTGTGCCCGATCAGTTTCTCGATGCCGGCGATGGCGGCGCTGACGTTCAGCGCCGCGAGGATGCCGACCACGGCGCCGATCAGGGTGCCGATCACGCCAATCACCGTGCCCTGGACCATGAAGATGAGCATGATCTGGCCCGGGGTAGCCCCCAGTGTGCGCAGGATGGCGATGTCGCCGCGCTTGTCGTTCACCACCATTACCAGCGTGGAAATGATGTTGAACGCAGCCACTGCCACGATCAGCAGCAACAGCAGGCCGATCATGGCCTTTTCCATGCGGATGGCCTGGTACAGGTTACCGTGAGTACGGGTCCAGTCGCGGCTGTAGAATTCCTGGTCGCCCAGGCGCTGGGCGATGTCATAGGCCACCCGTGGCGCCTGGAACAGGTCATCGAACTTCAGCCGCAGGCCCTGCACCTGGTCGGGCTTCCAGCGGTGCAGGCGCGACAGGTCGCTGATGTTCGTAAGGCCCAGGTAGCCGTCGATCTCGCCCGCCCCAACGTGGAAAGTGCCCACTACGGTGAAGCGTTTCATGCGCGGGAACATGCCGGCAGGCGTCACGCTGACCTCGGGGGCCACGAACGTGAGCTTGTCGCCAATGGCCACGCCCAGTTTGGCAGCGGCCTTGTCCCCGATCATGATGCCCCACTCGCCCGGCGCCAGCTGGTCCAGGCGGCCTTGCAGGAGGAACTTGTCGATGATCGACACCTCCCGCTCGCGCGCAGGGTCGATGCCGTTGAGCAGCACCTTCTGCACCTTGCCATCGTGGGTCAGCAGGCCCTGCATCTGGGTGTAGGGCGCTACGGCCAGCACCTGAGGATTCTGCTTTACTTGCTGGGCAAGGGCAGGCCAGTCAGCGATGGGCTGGCCGCTCTCCAGGGTGGCATGCGGGATCATGCCCAACACCCGAGTGCGCATTTCGTGGTCGAAACCGTTCATGACCGATAGCACCACGATCATCACCACCACGCCCAGGGCGAGGCCGATCATCGAGGTCAGGGAAATGAACGAGACGAAGTGGTTACGGCGTTTGGCACGGGTGTAGCGCGTGCCAATGAATGCGAAAAGAGGTCTGAACATGTCGGGGCTTGTTCGGATGAAAGGGAACGTCCTTGTGGCGAGGCGCCTGCGGCGGCTTTACACTCGGACCACTGCCGCTACCTAGGGTTCGCCATGACGACATTAGACGAAGAAGATCGCCGCGAATACTACCGCATCGCAGACCGCATCGCACTTCAATTAAGCCCCTTGAGCGCAGCGCAAGCCCTTGAGCCAGATGTGCTGCAGGATGAATCCCCTCTGTTCAACCTGCTCAGCGAACTGCATTTGTCCGACTTCGAGGCCCAGCACCTGCTGCGCCAGCTGAGCGACAAGGACCGCACCCTGGCCGCGTTCCTGCGGGCGCAGAACAAACGCCTGGACCTGCTCAGCGCAGTGGTGGCCCAGACCTTGCTCGGCGAAGTGGGCCAACCGCAACCGGTGGTCATCTCCGAAGGCGGCATCGAATGCGTGCAGGCCACGCCCGTGCCACCGGGCACCCGCGTGAAGGTGAAACTGGTGCTGATGCCGCGCGCCCATGGCCTGCTGCTGCGCGGCAAGGTGACCCATTGCGACCCGCGCAGCCAGGGCGGTTTCGACATTGGCACCGAATTTACCGACATGACAGACGCCCAGCGTCAATTGCTGGCCCGCTATATTCTGCAGCGCCAGCAACAACAGCGACGTGAGCAACTGGAACACAACGACCCTGCGTCCTGAATGCCTTTTCTCTCTGATTTGAAGGAACGAACGTGACCCTGATCTACGGCCATCGCGGCGCCAAGGGCGAAGCACCCGAGAACACCCTCAACAGTTTCCGCCAGTGCCTGTCTCACGGCGTGATGCGCTGCGAGCTGGACCTGCACCTGTCGGCAGACAACCAGCTCATGGTCATCCACGACCCGAGCCTCAAACGCACCACAGGCAAACGCGGCAAGGTGGTCGAGCACCCGGCGGCAGACCTGGTCAAGATCGACGCACGCAGCGGCGGCCCGGGCTGGGTGCAGCCCTGCCCTATTCCGCGGCTCGAGGAGCTGTTCGAGAAGTGCCCGTTCGAGCACTGGCAGCTGGAAGTGAAAAGCGCCTCGCGCACCCGCGCCGCCACCACGGTTCTGGCCATTCGCGAGCTGGCACAGCAATACGGCCTGCTGGACAAGGTGACCATCACGTCAAGTTCACGTGAAGTACTGGGCGCCGCCCAGGAACTGGTGCCGGACGTGCAGCGCGGCCTGGTGGCCGAGTACGCCTGGCTGGACCCGCTGAAAGTGGCCCAGAACTACGGCTGCCAGATGCTGGCGCTGAACTGGACACTGTGCACCCCCGAGCGCCTGCTCAAAGCGCAGGGCCAGGGTTTGCACGTGTCGGTGTGGACGGTCAACGAACCCGCGCTGATGCGAAGGCTCGCCGACTTCGGCGTGGACAGCCTGATTACAGACTTTCCCGGTTTGGCCAGGACCACCCTCGGGCAGGGTTGAATTCGGTCTCTCCGACCGGCTCAGGCCACCGGTCGGAGCCGCTCAAAAAAGCCGGTTCAGGCCGTCGTACGCCGCTACCCGGTAGGCCTCGGCCATGGTCGGGTAGTTGAAAGTGGTGTTGACGAAGTACTTCAGGTTGTTCAGTTCGCCAGGCTGGTTCATCACCGCCTGCCCGATGTGCACAATCTCCGAAGCCTGGTAGCCGAAGCAGTGCACGCCCAGCACTTGCAGGGTTTCCCGGTGGAACAGGATTTTCAGCATGCCCTGGGGCTCACCGGCAATCTGCGCCCGCGCCATGCTCTTGAAGAACGCCTTGCCCACCTCGTACGGCACCTTGGCCTGGGTGAGTTCCTGCTCGTTCTTGCCGATGGAGCTGATCTCGGGAATGGTGTAGATGCCGGTGGGCACATCGTTGACGAAGCGCCAGCTACCGTTGTCGACGATGCTGCCAGCGGCAGAACGGCCCTGGTCGTGGGCAGCACTGGCCAGGCTCGGCCAGCCGATCACGTCGCCCGCGCCATAGATGTTCGACACGCTGGTGCGGTAGGCCTCGTCCACTTCGATCTGGCCGCGGCTGTTGACCTTGATGCCGATGTTCTCCAGGCCCAGCTTGTCGGTGTTGCCGGTACGGCCATTGCACCACAGCAAGGCATCGGCCTTGATCTTCTTGCCCGACTTCAGGTGCAGGATCACACCGTTGTCCAGCCCTTCCACGCGCTCGTAATCTTCGTTATGGCGCACGGTGATGTTGTTGTTGCTGAAGTGGTAGCTCAGCGCCTGGGAAATTTCCGAATCCAGGAAGCTGAGCAACTGCCCCCGGTTGTCCACCAGCTCCACCAGCACGCCCAGGCCGCTGAAGATGGAGGCATATTCGCAACCGATCACCCCGGCCCCGTATACGATCAACTTGCGCGGGGTGTGGCTGAGGCTGAGGATGGTGTCGCTGTCATACACCCGCGGGTGGTTGAAGTCGATATCGGCAGGGCGATAGGGGCGCGAGCCGGTGGCGATGATGATGTGCTTGGCGTTGAGTTTTTCAACCACACCGTTGGGGCACACCACCTCGATGGTTTGTTCGTCAGCGAAGCTGCCCGTGCCGAAGAACAGGTCGACGCGGTTGCGCGCATAGTAGCCGGTGCGCGAAGCCACCTGCTTGGCGATGACCTTTTCGGCGCTTTTCAGCACATCAGGGAACGAGAACCAGCGCGGCTCACCGATGGCGCGGAACATGGTGTTGGTGTTGAACTGCATGATCTGCCGCACCGAGTGACGCAGTGCCTTGGACGGAATGGTACCCAGGTGAGTGCAGTTACCCCCGACCTGGCGACGGCTGTCCACCATCGCCACCTTGCGCCCTGCTTTGGCGGCGTTCATCGCCGCACCCTCACCGGCCGGGCCGGAACCCAGCACCACTACGTCGTAGTTGTAGACAGCCATGCGTACTCCTTCAGAACTGGCCCGCAAGCCACGGTCGCTTGCGGGGCGCGATCATGTCGCCAGGGCGCCATGAGAAAATTCGGGTGCAGTCTAATCAAGCGTGAACGCCGCGCACATTAACCCTTGGTCGCGTCGTAGGCCAATTTTACCCGCACTACATAGGGTCACCGATTCCCTGGCGTTGATCATCCCTGCTGGTGCTTTCACTCGCCTTTCGACGCCTGCCGAATGCGGGGCAGTCACCCAGCCACTGCACAAAAGCGTCGGCCATTCTCCGTCAAATGCCGGATGGAGTCACCCCGGCACTCACCTGGCCGCCGCCGGCCAGAACGAAAACGGGAACCCGAAGGTTCCCGTCTGCTCATGGCCTTGCAGGCGTATCAGTGTGGGAATGCTGGCGGGTTGACCCCGGCCATTTCTTCCATCACACGCACCACCTGGCAGCTGTAGCCGAACTCGTTGTCGTACCACACGTACAGCACGACACGGTTGTCGTTGCAGATGGTGGCCTCGGCGTCTACCACACCGGCGTGACGCGAACCGACGAAGTCGGTGGACACCACTTCCTGCGAGCTGACGTAGTCGATCTGCTTGTGCAGCTCCGAGTGCATGGCGGTCTGGCGCAGGTACTCGTTGATTTCTTCGCGGGTGGTGGCCTTGTCCAGGTTCAGGTTCAGGATGGCCATCGACACGTTCGGCGTCGGCACGCGAATGGCGTTGCCGGTCAGCTTGCCCTTGAGTACTGGCAAGGCCTTGGCGGCAGCGGTGGCAGCACCGGTTTCGGTGATGACCATGTTCAGCGGCGCGGCACGGCCACGACGGCTGCCCTTGTGGAAGTTGTCGATCAGGTTCTGGTCGTTGGTGAACGAGTGAACGGTTTCGACGTGACCATTGATGATGCCGTACTGGTCGTTGACAGCCTTGAGCACCGGCACGATGGCGTTGGTGGTGCAGGAGGCGGCCGAGATGATCTTGTCATCGGCAGCGATGTCACCGTGGTTGATACCGTGCACGATGTTCTTCAGCGCGCCCTTGCCTGGTGCGGTAAGGATCACGCGGCCAGCACCCGGGCAGGCCAGGTGCTGGCCCAGGCCGTCGGCATCGCGCCATACGCCGGTGTTGTCGACGATCAGTGCGTTCTCGATCCCGTACTGGGTGTAGTCGACTTCGCTCGGGCTCTTGGCGTAGATGATCTGGATCAGGTTGCCGTTGGCGGTGAGGGTGTTGTTGGCTTCATCGATGGTGATGGTGCCATCGAACGGGCCGTGCACCGAGTCGCGACGCAGCAGGCTGGCGCGCTTGACCAGGTCGTTTTCAGCGCCTTTGCGCACAACGATGGCACGCAGGCGCAGGCCGTCGCCACCACCGGTTTTTTCGATCAGGATGCGGGCCAGCAGGCGGCCGATGCGACCGAAGCCATACAGCACCACGTCGGTGCCCTTGCGCGCAGCAGCATTCTGCTGGCCAACCACTTCGGCCAGCTCTTCGCGGACGAACTGCTCGGCCGTGCGGCCGTTGCCTTCCTGCTTGAACTTGTTGGCCAGCTTGCCCAGGTCGACCGAAGCGGCGCCCAGCTTCAGCTCGCTCATGGCCTTGAGCAGGGGGAATGTCTCGTGAACAGACAGTTCGGTTTCGTCGGTTTGGCGATGACGGGCAAAGCGATGCGCCTTGAGGATCGAGATAACCGAACGGTTGATCAGGCTACGGCCATAAATCGAGCTCACCACATTGTTGTTGCGGTAGAGCTGACCGATAAGCGGGATCATCGCTTCAGCCAGGGCTTCACGATCGATCCACTCACCAAGACACTGGTCGGGCTTCTGAGTCACGGGAACCTTCCACATGTAGGGACAGAAAAAAGGGGCTACATTATGACGCCCCGATGCGTAACCGGCAATGAGCGCCTGTCGCGGTGACGCAGGCCAGCAATCATGCCCATCCAAGCCTGACAGCCGGCACGGTCACCGGTACAATCGACCTCTTTGCCGCAACGCTTGGAGTGCCATCTCCCGTGTCAGTTCTGCGCCTACCGCAACTGTCGGCCACGGCCGGCAAACAAACCTGGGGCAACCTGCCCGGGGCCGCCCTCAGCCTTGCCATCGCCGAGGCCGCCAGCAGCGCTGGCCGCTTCACCCTGCTGCTGACCGCCGACAGCCAGGCCGCCGACCGCCTCGAGCAAGAGCTTAAGTTCTTCGCCCCCGAGCTGCCGGTGCTGCCGTTTCCCGATTGGGAAACCCTGCCGTACGACCTGTTCTCGCCGCACCAGGACATCATTTCCCAGCGCATCGCCAGTCTGTACCGGCTGCCGGAGCTCAGCCACGGCATCCTGGTGGTTCCCATCACCACCGCCCTGCACCGCCTGGCGCCTACACGGTTTCTGCTGGGCAGCAGCCTGGTGCTGGACGTAGGCCAGACCATCGACGTAGAGCAGATGCGCAGCCGCCTGGAGGCCACGGGCTATCGATGCGTCGATACCGTGTACGAACACGGTGAGTTCGCCGTGCGTGGCGCCCTGATCGACCTGTTCCCCATGGGCAGCAAACTGCCCTACCGCATCGACCTGTTCGATGACGAGATCGAAACGCTGCGCACCTTCGACCCGGAAACCCAGCGCTCCATCGACAAGGTGGATTCGATCCGGCTGCTGCCGGCGCGGGAATTCCCGATGCAGAAGGAAGAAGTGACCCGCTTCAAGGCGCGGTTCCGCGAGCGCTTCGACGTCGACTTCCGCCGCAGCGCCATCTTCCAGGACCTCGCCAGCGGCATCATCCCGGCGGGCATCGAGTACTACCTGCCGCTGTTCTTCGAAGAAACCGCCACCCTGTTCGACTACTTGCCCGCCGACACCCAGGTGTTCTCGCTGCCAGGCGTGGAGCAGGCCGCCGAGCACTTCTGGAACGACGTGCGCGGGCGCTATGAAGACCGCCGCGGCGACCTGAGCCGCCCGCTGCTGCCCCCGGCCGAACTGTTCCTGCCGGTAGAAGACTGCTTCGCCCGGCTCAAGCAATGGCCCCGGGTGGTGGTCAGCAGCGAGGACCTGGACGCTGGCGCTGGCCGCGCGCGTTTCGCTGCCCGGGCGCTGCCCAACCTTGCGATCGAAGCCAAGGCCAACCAGCCACTGGCCGAGCTGTCAGCCTTCCTCGACCAGTTCGGCGGCCGCGTGCTGTTCACCGCCGAATCCGCCGGGCGCCGCGAAGTGCTGCTGGAGCTGCTCGAGCGGCTCAAGCTGCGCCCGCACACGGTCGAGGGCTGGGCAGACTTCATCACCGGCAGCGAGCGCCTGGCCATTACCATCGCCCCGCTGGACGAAGGCCTGGTGCTGGACGACCCCGCCATTGCCCTGGTTGCCGAGAGCCCGCTGTTCGGCCAGCGCGTGATGCAGCGCCGGCGCCGTGACAAGCGCGGCGAAACCGCCAACGACGCCGTCATCAAGAACCTGACCGAACTGCGCGAAGGCGCGCCCGTGGTGCACATCGACCACGGTGTTGGCCGTTACCTGGGCCTGGCTACGCTGGAAATCGACGGCCAGGCCGCCGAGTTCCTTACCCTGGAGTATGCCGAGGGCGCCAAACTGTACGTGCCGGTTGCCAACCTGCACCTCATCGCCCGCTACACCGGCAGCGACGATGCCCTGGCCCCGCTGCACCGGCTGGGTTCCGAAGCCTGGCAAAAAGCCAAGCGCAAGGCCGCCGAACAGGTGCGCGACGTGGCCGCCGAACTGCTCGACATCTATGCCCGCCGCGCCGCGCGCAAGGGCTATGCCTTCGCCGACCCGGCCGCCGACTACGCCACCTTCAGTGCCGGCTTCCCGTTCGAGGAAACCCCTGACCAGCAGGCGGCCATCGAAGCGGTGCGCACCGACATGCTGGCGCCCAAGCCCATGGACCGCCTGGTGTGCGGCGACGTGGGCTTCGGCAAGACCGAAGTGGCCATGCGCGCCGCGTTCATCGCGGTGCACAGTGGCCGCCAGGTGGCCGTACTGGTGCCTACCACCTTGCTCGCGCAGCAGCACTACAACAGCTTCCGCGACCGCTTTGCCGACTGGCCGGTGACCGTAGAGGTCATGAGCCGCTTCAAGTCCGCGAAGGAGGTGGCCAGCGCCGCTGCGGACCTGGCCGAGGGCAAGATCGACATCCTCATCGGCACCCACAAGCTGCTGCAGGACGATGTGCGCTTCAAGGACCTGGGCCTGGCCATCATCGACGAAGAGCACCGCTTTGGCGTGCGCCAGAAAGAACAACTGAAGGCGCTGCGCAGCGAGGTCGACATCCTCACCCTCACCGCCACGCCCATTCCGCGCACGCTGAACATGGCAGTGGCCGGCATGCGTGACCTGTCCATCATCGCCACGCCGCCGGCACGCCGCCTGTCGGTGCGCACCTTCGTCATGGAGCAGAACAACAGCACGGTGAAGGAAGCGCTGCTGCGCGAACTGCTGCGCGGCGGCCAGGTGTACTACCTGCACAACGATGTAAAAACCATCGAGAAGTGCGCCGCCGACCTGGCAGAGCTGGTGCCTGAGGCGCGCATCGGCATCGGCCACGGCCAGATGCGCGAGCGTGAGCTGGAGCAGGTGATGAGCGACTTCTACCACAAGCGCTTCAACGTGCTGGTGGCCTCGACCATCATCGAAACCGGCATCGACGTGCCCAGCGCCAACACCATCGTCATCGAGCGCGCCGACAAGTTCGGCCTGGCCCAGCTGCACCAGCTGCGTGGCCGGGTAGGCCGCAGCCACCACCAGGCCTACGCCTACTTGCTCACGCCCACCCGGCAAAAGGTGAGCGCCGACGCCGAAAAGCGCCTGGAAGCCATCGCCAACACCCAGGACCTGGGGGCCGGCTTCGTGCTGGCCACCAACGACCTGGAAATCCGCGGGGCTGGCGAACTGCTGGGCGAAGGCCAGAGTGGTCAGATCCAGGCGGTGGGCTTCACGCTCTACAT
The DNA here is from genome assembly GCF_016647875.1 of Pseudomonas sp. S36. Lineage (NCBI taxonomy): Bacteria > Pseudomonadati > Pseudomonadota > Gammaproteobacteria > Pseudomonadales > Pseudomonadaceae > Pseudomonas > Pseudomonas sp. S36. The sequence continues at coordinate 22,086 of NZ_JACVVG010000018.1, forward strand.
GGAAATGCTCGAGCGCGCGGTCAAGGCCATCCGCAAGGGCACCCAGCCCAACCTCGAGCAGCCACTGGGCGGCGGCCCGGAGATCAACCTGCGCCTGCCGGCGCTGATCCCGGAAGACTACCTGCCGGACGTGCATGCGCGGCTGATCCTGTACAAGCGCATCGCCTCGGCCGCCGACGAAGAAGGCCTCAAGGACCTGCAGGTGGAGATGATCGACCGCTTCGGCCTGCTGCCGGAGCCGACCAAGAACTTGATGCGCCTGACGGCGCTCAAGCTGCAGGCAGAAAAGCTCGGCATCAAGAAGGTCGACGCCGGCCCCAACGGCGGCAAGCTCGAGTTCGAGGCCGAAACCCCGGTCGACCCATTGATCCTGATCAAGCTGATCCAGGGCCAACCCAAACGCTACAAGTTCGAGGGTGCTACCCAGTTCCGCTTCATGGTCCCGATGGAACGGCCCGACGAACGCTTCAATACCCTGGAGGCGCTGTTCGAGCGCCTGACACCACAGCCTGCTTAAGGAAGACCCATGCGTGCCATCCGTTGCCTGACCCTGCTGCTGGCGGCTTTTGCCCCCAGCGCATTCGCCCAGGGCCTGTACCAGGTAGAAATGATACTGGTACGGCAAAACAACGTGCCCGCCTTCACCAGCCCGTTCGCGCCTGAAAACTGGAGTGCCGGTGCCCCACGCCTTGGCAAGGACGCCGAACAGCGCCCTGCCCTTGAAGATGAAGCCACCCGCCTGGAGGCCACGGCAGACTACACCGTGCTGATGCACCGGGCCTGGCAGCAGCAGGTGGGCGATGGGCCAAGCCGTATTGCCTTGGGTGAGGGCAACGAGCAGTTCGGCCACTTCCCTATCGAAGGCAACCTCAGCATTGGCCAGGGCCGCTTCATCACGGTGGAGGCCAACCTGTGGGTCAACCAGCTCGACGGCAATGGCAGCGTGTTGCAAAGCGAGCAGTTCAGGCAGGCCAACAGCAACGTCAAGGCCGGCCAACTCACCTTCCTCGACGGCGGCCACTTGGCCTTGCTGCTGAAAGTAACGCCGCCGGGCACGCCCAAAATGCCGCCCATGGACCCGGAATTGCTGGAGCAGTAAGCCATGGCAAGAGATGCGTTCGAATGCTTGAGCGACAATCCGAACTGGGTCAAATGCTTCGACCGTGGCGCTTTGCAGCGGGGCGAGAAATACGCCGAAGAAGGCAGGGTCGAACTGGAGGCCGTAGACACACAGCTGATTTCCGCCACGTGCGAGGGAAGCCGCGGGCAGCGCTACAGTCAGACGATCTTCGTCACCCTGGAAAACGGGCGGTGCATGATCGACGGGGACTGCACCTGCCCCGTGCAGGTCAACTGCAAACACTGCGCCGCTGTGCTTTTTTCAATCTGTGACCCTTACGCCAGCCTTGCGCCCGCCGCACCCAAAAGCGCGACCCTCTCGCCCGAGCTTCAGCACTGGCTGACCGGCCTGGAGCAGGCACCCCGCAAAACCGAAGAAGGCAAGGACAAACGCGGGCGCATGGTGTGCTACGAACTCAGGCTCGAGAACGACGACAGCTGCTCGTTGATGGTGCGCAAAGGCACACGCACTGCCGATGGCATCCGTTACAGCCGTGTGCAGTCACTTTACGATTACCTGTATCAGCCGCCGAACTTCGTCACCGAGGACGACATCCGCATCCTGCGGCTGCTTTCGGCACTGAACCAGGGCGGCGGCCAGGATCGCGGCTACCGGCTGAGGGGTCACGAAGGCGGCGAGCTGTTCCAGCGCGCCCTTGATACCGGGCGCCTGCTGTACCTACCAGAGCTGCCGCTGCTGCGCCAGGGGCCTGCGCTCAAGGCCGAGTTTCGCTGGGTACGGCTGGACAGCGGTGCCTATCGCGGCACCTGGGTGAGCGAAGGGGGGCAGATGCTGTGTGTCATCCCCCTGGTACCACTCTACTACCTCGATATCGATACAAAAGAAGTCGGCACGGTCGAGCACACCCTGAACCCGCACACGGCCATGCAACTGACCGTCGCCCCTGTGGTGCCTGAGCACCTGGTCGTCCCTCTCAGCCATAAACTCAACGCGCTCAGCCATCAGGTGCCCACCCCGGCGCCCGTACAGGAGCAACTGATCGACGACATCCCGCCCACGCCCCACCTGACCCTGGGCAGTGTCGAGTTCACCGCCTACATGCCCAAGACCGGCCGCATGCAGCGGCAGTTGCAGCACCGCGCCGCACTGGCCTTCGACTACGATGGTTTGCGGGCGAGTGGCAATGACGACAAGCCCCTGACCCGCCTGGTGGGCAGCACCAGCCAACGCATCCGCCGCCAGCCCGAAGCTGAGCAACGGTTGCGCAAAGCGCTGCGCGACATGGGCTTCAAGGTGGCAACGCGGCAGAGCAAGGCACTGCCTGACAGCGCGGGTGAAATGTTCCAACTCGCCGACGACGAAGCATGGCTGAAGTTCGCGCGCGAAGGCGCAGGGCAGCTGCGTGATGCGGGCTGGCAAATAGATATGCACCGCGACTTTGCCTTCAACCTGCAGGAAGTGGATGACTGGTATGCGTCCATCGATGAAGCGCCAGGCCATGAATGGTTCGACCTGGAACTGGGCATCGTGGTCGAAGGGCAGCGCCACAGCCTGCTACCCATCGTGCTGCAACTGCTGCGCAGCAGCCCCGAACTGCTACGCCCCAGCGAACTGGCCAAACGCAACGATGACGAACACCTGCTGATTGACCTGAACCGCGGGCGGTTGGACAGCCCTGCCCTGCGCGTCGCCCTGCCCTATGGCCGGGTCAAGGCGGTCATGGCGACCCTGGGCGGGCTGTACCTCGGTGAACACGAGGCCGGCCCCGCCGTACGCCTGGACCGCGCCGATGCCGCGCGGCTGAACGAAGTCGATGGGCTGCCCCTGCACTGGGAAGGCGGCGCGCATGTCCGCGACCTGGGCCGCCGCCTGCGCGATGCCCGCGACCTGCAGGTGCCACCACCCACAGGGCTACAGGCCAGCCTGCGCCCCTATCAGCAGCAAGGCCTGAACTGGTTGCAGGCGCTGCGCGAGATGGGCACGGGCGGCATCCTGGGCGATGACATGGGGCTGGGCAAAACCCTGCAGGCCTTGGCGCACCTGCTGCTGGAAAAAGAAGCCGGCAGGCTCGGCTCGCCGGCCCTGGTGGTGATGCCCACCAGCCTTGTACCCAACTGGCTGGACGAGGCCCAGCGCTTCGCCCCCGAACTGCGCGTGCTGGCCCTCCAGGGCCCTTCGCGCAACAAGCACTTTGCAAACCTGCACGAATACGACCTGGTGTTGACCACCTATGCACTGGTGCCCCGCGACCTGGGCTATTTGCAGGATCAACCCTGGCACGTGCTGATCCTGGACGAAGCGCAGAACATCAAGAGCAGCACCAGCAAGGCTGCGCAAGCGGTGTGCGAGCTCAAGGCCAACCAGCGCGTATGCCTGACGGGCACGCCGATGGAAAACAACCTTGGCGAGCTGTGGTCGATCTTTCACTTCCTGATGCCCGGCTGGCTGGGCGACCTGAAGCGGTTCAACCAGGACTACCGTAACCCGATCGAGCGTCAAGGCGACAGTGAGCGGCTGGCCCACCTGGTGACCCGTATCCGCCCGTTTCTGCTGCGCCGTACCAAGGAACAGGTCGCAACCGAGCTGCCAGCCAAGACCGAGATGGTGCACTGGGTCGAGCTCAGCGACGCCCAGCGCGACACCTACGAGGCGGTGCGGGTAGCGATGGACAAAAAGGTTCGCGACGAAATTGCCCGCAGTGGCGCGGCGCGCAGCCAGATCGTCATCCTGGATGCGCTGCTCAAACTGCGCCAGGTGTGCTGCGACCTGCGCCTGGTCAAGAGTGTGGAGACCCGGGGCAACCAGGCCGACAAGGGCAAGCTGGGTGCACTGATGGAGATGCTCGCCGAGTTGCTGGGTGAAGGGCGGCGGGTGTTGCTGTTCTCCCAGTTCACCTCGATGCTGGCCCTGATCGAGCAGGAACTGCAAAAGCATCACATACGTTACAGCCTGCTCACAGGGGATACCCGTGACAGGCGCACACCGGTGCAACAGTTTCAGGAGGGTCACAGCGAGGTATTTCTGATCAGCCTGAAGGCAGGCGGCGTGGGGCTGAACCTGACCGCTGCCGACACCGTGATCCACTTCGACCCCTGGTGGAACCCGGCCAGCGAGAGCCAGGCCACCGACCGCGCCTACCGCATTGGCCAGGACAAGCCGGTGTTCGTGTTCAAGCTGATTACCCGCGGCACCGTCGAGGAGAAGATCCAGCTGCTGCAACAAGACAAGGCAGCGTTGGCCGCCAGCTTGCTCGACGGCGGGCAGGCCGGGCAATGGCGCCTGGGGGATGAGGAAATCGAAGCCCTGTTTGCACCACTGCCGGGTAAGCGCGGCCGCTAACGGGTACGGAACCATGCCGACCCCGCAGCCGCGGGGTCAGTCGATCAACTGCGCCTCGCGCAACGCCCCCAACGCCTCGAGCCAGCGCGGTTGCTGGCGGTAGTCCGTGCAGGCAAAGCCCTGGCCGCGCATGCGTGCGATACGTGGCGAGGGCTTCACCTGCATACGCTGCGCTGCGCTCAACGCCAGCTCCGCTGCAGCCCGGTCATTGCACACCAGGCCCATGTCGCAGCCGGCGGTAAGGGCCGCCTCGATTCGGCTGGCGGCGTCACCCACCACATGCGCCCCGGCCATGGACAGGTCGTCACTGAAGATCACACCGTCGAAGCCCAGCTCGCCGCGCAGGATATCCTGCAGCCAGCGCCGGGAAAAGCCAGCCGGGCGGTCGTCGACCTGCGGGTAGATGACATGCGCCGGCATCACCGCCGCCAGCTGCCCACTGAGGCGGCTGAAGGGAATCAGGTCGGCCTGGCGCAATTGCGCCAAACTGCGCTCGTCGGTCGGGATGGCCACATGGGAGTCCGCTTCAGCCCAGCCGTGGCCAGGGAAGTGTTTGCCGCAGGCAGCCATGCCCGCCGCATTCATGCCCCGGATGAACGCGGCAGCCAGATCGGTAGCGCGCTGCGGGTCACCCTCGAAGGCTCGGCTGCCCACCACGGCGCTGCGCTGGTGGTCAAGGTCGAGCACTGGGGCAAAGCTCAGGTCCAGGCCAACCGCCAGCACTTCGGTGGCCATCATCCAGCCGCATTGCTCGGCGAGGTACAGGGCATTGCCGTTGTCCGCCAATGCCCGCATGGCCGGCAGCCGTACGAACCCCTGGCGCAGACGCTGGACGCGGCCGCCTTCCTGATCCACTGCCAGCACCAGGTCAGGGCGGATGGCGCGAATGGAGGCGCACAGCTCACGCACCTGGCGCGGGCTGTCGATGTTGCGGGCAAAGATGATCAACCCCGCCACTTCGGGTTGACGCAGCAGGTGGCGGTCTTCGGCGGTCAGCCATTGGCCGGCGATATCCACCATCAGGGAGCCTTGCAGGCTGACGGTCATGGGTAATCCTTGAATTGAGACGGGGTGGCGCGCGCCGCAGCCTCGCGGCGTGGCGGCATCAAGCCTTGGCGCTGGAAACCACGGGGGCGGCCTTGGTGCGCGGGCGCAACTGGGCACTGGCCATGGCCGGGTCGGTGACACCGGTGTCGGCACGCATGCCGGCCGCCAGGAAAGGTACCATGAGGCGCATCACCTGTTCGATGGAGGTGTTGATGCCAAAATCGGTTTCCGCAATAGCCCGCAGCGCCTTGATACCCGACATGCTGAAGGCAGCAGCGCCGAGCATGAAGTGCACGCGCCAGAACAGCTCCAGCGGCGGGATGCGCGGCGCAGCCTCGTTGACCAGCAGCATGTAGCGGCGGAACACCTTGCCATACATGTCCTCGAGGTAGCGGCGCAGGTGCCCCTGGCTCTGGCTGAAGGCCAGGCCCAACAGGCGCATGAAGATCGACAGGTCATTGTTGCTGCGCGGCTGCACCACCAGCGCCTGCTCAACCAGCATTTCCAGCAGTTCTTCGAGGGTCGGCTTGGGTTCCGGCTTGGCTTGACGGCGCTCGAGCTCGCGCTCCAGGCTGGCGCAGAACGGCCCCAGGAACCGCGAGAACACGGCCTGGATCAGGGCTTTCTTGGAGCCGAAATGGTAATTTACCGCAGCCAGGTTGACCCCGGCCTTGCTGGTAATCAGCCGCAACGAGGTTTCGGCGAACCCTCTTTCCGCGAACAGCTGCTCGGCAGCATCGAGAATGCGTTCAACGGTTTCCGATTGGGCCATGATTACTCCGCGCGCTCCGCCAGACAAACAGGTGTTTGAAACATACGTTTCAACCCTGCGTCTGTCAAGGCTCCGTGACCGGCCAGTCTCACCTGCTTCCTCCCCGTTCTGGGCTGCCCTGCCGGCCCTTGCCGGGGATGCTTATTACTCGCCACTTGCAGCTTGCCACTTGCAGCTTGAGGCTAGAGGCTTGCAGCCACCCCAATACTGTATATAATCCCAGTCACTGTACAAAAAGACAGAGCGCTGATCATGTTGAAACTGACGCCACGCCAAGCCGAAATCCTCGCGTTCATCAAGCGTTGCCTTGAGGACAACGGTTTCCCGCCGACCCGCGCCGAGATTGCACAGGAGCTCGGGTTCAAGTCCCCCAACGCCGCAGAAGAACACCTCAAGGCACTCGCCCGCAAAGGCGCCATCGAGATGACCCCTGGTGCATCGCGCGGCATTCGCATCCCGGGCCTGGAAGCCAAGGCCGAAGAAGCCGGGCTGCCGATCATCGGTCGGGTGGCAGCGGGTGCCCCCATTCTGGCCGAGCAGCACATCGAGCAATCGTGCAACATCAGCCCTGCCTTCTTCCACCCTCAGGCCGACTACCTGCTGCGCGTCCACGGCATGAGCATGAAGGACGTCGGTATTCTAGATGGCGACCTGCTGGCCGTGCACACCTGCCGCGAAGCCCGTAACGGGCAGATCGTCGTGGCCCGCATCGGCGACGAGGTGACCGTCAAGCGCTTCAAGCGCGAAGGCAACAAGGTCTGGCTGCTCGCTGAAAACCCAGAATTCGCCCCCATCGAAGTCAACCTGAAAGAACAGGAACTGGTGATCGAGGGCTTGAGCGTCGGCGTCATTCGCCGCTGATCCAGGAGGCGTCATGCAGCAGATCATTCACGCACACGAGCAAGTCCAGTTGCCCCTGTTCGAAGCATTCCTCGCACAGCCTGTATTGCCTGGGCTGAAAGCCAGCGAACTGAGTCGCCAGAGCAGCGCGCCCGACCTGTTCAGCGAGTTGTCGCTGCACGGCGCACCCAGCCATTGCCAGACCTTGTTGGCACCGGTACTGCGCGAACTGAGCGAAGAGGACGAAGCCCGCTGGCTCACCCTGATCGCCCCGCCGTCCAGCCTGACCCAGGCGTGGCTACGGGATGCCGGCCTCAACCGTGAGCGCATCCTGCTGCTGCACCCTCGCGGCAACAAGAGCCCGTTGCAACTGACCTGCGAAGCGCTGCGCCTGGGGCGCAGCCATACCGTGGTCAGCTGGCTGGGCAACGTCAACGCAACTGCACGCCAGCAGTTGGTCCGCGCTGCCAGCACGGGTAATGCACAAAGCCTGAACATCCGCTTTGGCTGATGTTCAGGCCTTGCCTGCGACCACATAGAACATTAAGCGTGACGCACCTCAATGCAGTACGCGCGGCCCTTCTTCCCGCTCAAGCTCGCCATCCATAAGCCGCCCGGCCATTTGCACGCCAACGCTGAGCATGGCCTTGGCCACCTCCACATGCTGACCCTGCAGAAACACCTTGGCATCCTCCGAGAAATCCAAGGTTACCAATGAGCCCTCATCCTCGGCGCGACGCAGTTCGATGCGGCCATCAGGCAACTCGACAATTTCCAGAAAAGACGTAGACATAAACGGCGGTTCTCCACGAAAGGCCAGCATTGTACCAGCGCTGGCTGGACTCAGCACTCACTCAACGCGTCGCGAAAACGCCTGACGAGCGCTTTGAGGTTAGAGCGCCAGCTTTCCAACTCATCCCTCGACAGTGGTTCGGTGGCCGGCTCATCAAGGCTTACAGCCTGGATCAGCGGCTGAGTGACGTCAGTTTTTGGCGCCTTGCGTGCGACGGGCGGCCGGAACAGGTCGGCGTAAGCCCCCAGCATTTGCGCCAGCCAGGTCTCCCGCTGACGGGCAAGCTCCAGCAGTTCTGCAACCTCTGGGATGGCAAGGCCATTAAGCGCATCATCCGCCAAGGCCTGCTCCACACTGGCAGCAGCTGGAAGACGGTAGAAAGCACTGACCTCATGACACAGCCCTAGCAATGCGCCATACAGGTGAAACAGCGCGGCTTCACGCTCTGCCTGGACCAGGCCCTGCGCGTTCATGGCCTGGCTTTGTTCCGCCTTGGCCATGGATTCAAGCGCAAGCCCGGCAAAAAACAGTTTCTGGTTGGTACGGGTGTAGACTTCCTGGGCCATTTCTATGCCCTCCCATCAGGCTGCATGGCGAATTAGACGGCTCATGAATGACGAGGGCCGCATAGCGGCCCCAATACAATACACGCTGTTGCTCAGCGCTTGTCTTCGACCTTCCAGGCGTTGCCATCGTAGAACGCCTTCCAGCCAGTCGGCTTGCCGTCGACTTCAGACTGCACGTACTGCTCCTTGGTCTTGCGGCTGTAGCGGATCACCGCCGGGCGGCCGTCCGGGTCCTTGGCAGGCGCATCGCACAGGAAGTGGTACTTGGGATCGATCTCGTGCTTGTGCGGCACAATCTCCAAGACCAACGGCGCACGGGTTTCCCGATTTTTCGGGAACTGGCTGGCAGCCAGGAACAAGCCTGACGCACCGTCACGCAGCACGTAGGTGTCATCCACCTTTTCGCACTTGAGCTCGGGCATGTCCACCTTGTCCATCTTCGGCGGCGCCGCTTCGCCACTTTTCAGCAGCTTGCGGGTGTTCTTGCAGGCCGGGTTGGTGCAGCCGAAGAACTTGCCGAACCGGCCCGTTTTAAGCTGCATCTCGCTGCCGCACTTGTCGCACTCAAGGCTAGGCCCTTCGTACCCCTTGATGCGGTAGCTACCCTCTTCGATCTCGTAACCTGGGCAGTCAGGGTTGTTGCCGCAAATGTGCAACTTGTGCTTCTCGTCCAGCAGGTACGCATCCATCGCCGTGGCGCAGATTGGGCAGCGGTGCTTGCCTAGCAGTACCCGCGACTCCGACTCACCCTCGTCGTCGGCGGCAATCTCATCGCCCGGCACCAGGTTGACGGTCGCCTTGCAGCGCTCTTTGGGCGGCAGGCTGTAACCGGAGCAGCCCAGGAACACACCGGTCGAGGCGGTACGAATCATCATCGGCCGGCCGCATTCCTTGCAGGCGATGTTGGTCATGGTCGGCTGGTTGGCGCGCATGCCGTCTTCGCTGGACTCGGCAGTCTGCAGCTTCTTGCTGAAGTCGCCGTAGAACTCGTCCAGCACGTTCTTCCAGTCGCGCTCACCCTGGGCCACGTCGTCCAGGTTCTCTTCCATGCCGGCGGTAAAGCCGTAGTCCATGAGGTTGGCGAAGCTCTCCGACAGGCGCTCGGTTACGATGTCGCCCATTTTTTCGGAGTAGAAACGGCGGTTGTGCAACGTCACATAGCCGCGGTCCTGGATGGTGGAAATGATCGCCGCATAGGTTGACGGGCGGCCAATGCCCCGCTTTTCCATTTCCTTGACCAGGCTGGCCTCGGTGAAACGCGCTGGCGGCTTGGTGAAGTGCTGGCTCGGGTCGAGCTGCATCAGCTTCATGGCTTCGCCCTGCACCATCTCTGGCAGCACATCGTCTTCGCCCGGCTTGCTCTGCTGCGGCAGTACCCGGGTATAACCGTCGAACTTCAGAATGCGGCCCTTGGCACGCAATTCGAAGTCACCTGCCGCCACGGTCACGCTGGTGGACAGGTACTGGGCCGGTGGCATCTGGCAGGCCAGGAACTGGCGCCAGATCAGCTCGTACAGGCGCTCGGCATCACGCTCCATGCCACTGAGCTTGGTTGGGTGCGTGTTGACGTCCGAAGGGCGGATAGCCTCGTGGGCCTCCTGCGCGCCTTCCTTGCTGCCATAGACCATGGGCGCTTCAGGCAGGTACTGCTTGCCGAACTCGCGCTCGATGTAGCTGCGCGCCATGTCCAGGGCGTCCACGGACAGGTTGGTGGAGTCGGTACGCATGTACGTGATGTAGCCCGCTTCGTACAGACGCTGGGCCATCATCATGGTCTTCTTCACGCCGAAGCCCAGGCGGTTGCTGGCAGCCTGCTGCAATGTCGAGGTGATGAACGGCGCCGACGGCTTGCTGCTGGTCGGGCGGTCTTCACGCTTGACCACGCTGTAGCTGGACGCCTTGAGCTTGTCCAGGGCCGCCATGGCCTGGGCTTCATTCAGCGGCTTGAAGGCTTCACCGTTCTCACGGGCGACCTCGAAACGCACCTTGGCATTTTTTGCAGTGCCGAGGTCGGCGTGGATTTCCCAGTATTCCTGGGGGATGAACGCACGAATTTCACGCTCACGCTCCACCACCAGCTTCACCGCCACCGACTGCACGCGCCCGGCGGACAAGCCGCGAGCGATCTTGGACCACAGCAATGGCGAGACCATGTAGCCCACCACGCGGTCCAGGAAGCGCCTGGCCTGTTGCGCGTTGACCCGGTCGATATCCAGCTCCCCCGGTTGCGAGAACGCGTCCTGGATGGCTTTTTTGGTGATCTCGTTGAACACCACGCGCTTGTAGCGGGTGTCGTCGCCGCCAATGGCTTCGCGCAGGTGCCAGGCAATGGCTTCCCCTTCGCGGTCCAAGTCGGTTGCGAGGTAGATGGTGTCAGCATCCTTGGCCAGGCGACGCAGCTCGTCGATCACCTTCTCTTTGCCGGGAAGGATCTCGTATTTGGCCTTCCAGCCGTGGTCCGGGTCGACGCCCATGCGTGCAACCAGCTGACGGCGAGCCTTTTCTTTCGGCGAAAGGGCCGGTGCCTCACCCGCGGCCGCCTTGCCACGCTTGGCGGCGGGCTCTTTGCTGGCGCTGGCCGAACCGCTGGTGGGGAGGTCTCGGATGTGGCCGATACTCGACTTCACCACGTACTGGTTGCCCAGGTACTTGTTGATGGTCTTGGCCTTGGCCGGGGATTCCACAATGACCAGCGATTTGCCCATGGATCGGTGTATTCCTGAATCTGAAGATAAAAAACACGTCAGGTGCCAGACGCGGCACCGCTATATATAGTGGCAAAAGTGCGAGGTCAAGTTCGGCTGATCAGCCGTGCGACTTGTCCGACACCCCTGCCAGGCCCTCTTCGGCCTTGACCAAAGCAAAGCGTGGCACCTGTTCGCCGTCAACCTCAACCGACTCACAGAACATTGCAAGGGGGCGCACCCAAAAGCTGTAGTCACCATACAGGCATTGGTAGAACACCATCCACTCCTCGCTTTCGGAATGTCGCGCAACGCTGAAGACACGGTACTCAGGCCCTTTGTAATGCCGGTACACACCTGGCTGTATCTGCATGCCGCCCACCTCTGGGTCAAAACGGTAGAAAAAACAAAACCGGGGCACAAGGCCCCGGTCGCTGTCAGCTTACGCGTTTAGACGCGTTCGAAGACAGTGGTGATCCCTTGGCCCAGGCCGACGCACATGGTCGCCACCCCCAAGGTACCGCCGTTCTGCTTCATGACGTTGAGCAGGGTGCCGGAAATACGTGCCCCCGAGCAACCGAACGGGTGGCCCAAGGCAATGGCGCCGCCGTGCAGGTTAACCTTCTCATCCATCTTGTCGAGCACTTTCAAATCTTTGAGCACTGGCAAGGCCTGCGCAGCGAAGGCTTCGTTGAGCTCGATGAAGTCGATATCGGCCATGGTCAAGCCCGCACGCTTGAGGGCTTTCTGGGTAGAGGGCACTGGCCCGTAGCCCATGATTGCCGGGTCTACGCCGGCCACTGCCATGGCACGGATAACCGCCATCGGCTGGATACCCAGGTCCATCGCACGCTGCCCCGACATCACGATCATGCACGAGGCACCGTCGGTGATCTGCGACGACGTGCCCGCAGTCACGGTCCCCCCCTTGGGGTTGAACGCAGGCTTGAGCGAGGCCAGGCCTTCAAGCGTGGTTTCCGGGCGAATGGTTTCGTCAAAGTCGAACACCTTGAGGAAGCCATTCTCGTCATACCCTTGCATGGGGATGATCTCGTCCTTGAACTTGCCTTCCACCGTAGCCTTGTGGGCCAGCTGATGCGAACGCACGCCGAACAGGTCTTGCTGCTCTCGGGTGATGCCGTGCATCTTGCCGAGCATCTCGGCGGTCAGGCCCATCATCCCCGAGGCCTTGGCCGCGTGCAACGACAGGTGCGGGTTAGGGTCCACGCCATGCATCATGCTCACATGGCCCATGTGCTCGACGCCGCCGATCACGAAGACATCGCCGTTGCCGGTCATGATGGCCTGGGCAGCGGTGTGCAGCGCGCTCATCGACGAACCGCACAGGCGGCTGACCGTCTGCGCAGCCGAGGTGTGCGGGATGGGCGTCATCAGGGAGGCCATGCGGGCAATGTTCCAGCCCTGTTCCAGGGTCTGGTTGACGCACCCCCAGATCACGTCTTCCACCTCTTTGGGATCGACCTTGTCGTTGCGTTCCAGCAGTTTGGTGATCAGGTGCGCCGACATGTCTTCGGCGCGGGTGTTGCGGTGCATGCCACCCTTGGAGCGGCCCATGGGCGTGCGACCGAAGTCGACAATCACCACGTCTCTTGGATTCAGGCTCATATCAAATCTCTCGCTCTAGCTCGTTGACCGCTCAGTTGAAGAAGCGCTGGCCAGTCTTGGCCATTTCACGCAGCTTGGCGGTCGGGTGGTACAGCGGGCCCAGATCGGCGTAGCGATCGGCCAGGGCAACGAATTCGGCCACACCGATGGCGTCGATGTACCGCAGCGCACCACCCCGGAAGGGCGGGAAGCCAATACCGTAAACCAGGCCCATGTCCGCTTCGGCGGCGGTTTCGACGATACCGTCCTCCAGGCAGCGCACGGTTTCCAGGCACAGCGGGATCATCATCCAGTTGACGATGTCCTCGTCGGTGACCTCACGCTGCTCGAATACCACAGGCTTGAGCACGTCGAGCACCGTGGCGTCAGCCACCTTCTTCGGCTTGCCACGCTTGTCGGTTTCGTAGGCATAGAAGCCCTTACCGTTCTTCTGGCCGAGGCGGTTGGCGTCGTAGAGGGCATCCACCGCCGAACGACGGTCGTCCTTCATGCGGTCCGGGAAGCCCTCGGCCATCACGTCACGGCCGTGGTGGCCAGTGTCGATGCCAACCACGTCCATCAGGTAGGCCGGGCCCATGGGCCAGCCGAATTTCTCCATGACCTTGTCGATGCGCACGAAGTCGACGCCAGCGCTGACCAGCTTGGCGAAGCCGCCGAAGTAAGGGAACAGCACGCGGTTGACCAGGAAGCCCGGGCAGTCATTGACCACAATCGGGTTCTTGCCCATTTTCTTGGCGTACGCCACGGTGGTAGCGACCGCAACGTCACTGGACTTCTCGCCACGGATCACTTCTACCAGCGGCATCATGTGAACCGGGTTGAAGAAGTGCATGCCAACGAAGTTTTCCGGGCGTTTCAGCGCTTTTGCCAGCAGGTTGATGGAGATGGTCGAAGTGTTCGAGGCCAGGATGGCATCGTCACCCACATGCCCCTCTACCTCGGCCAGCACGGCCTGCTTCACCTTGGGGTTCTCCACGACTGCCTCGACCACGATGTCGACATGGCCAAAGTCACCGTAGGACAAGGTAGGGCGAATGGCATTGAGCGCTTCCGCCATCTTGGCCGGGGTCAGGCGGCCCTTCTCCACGCGGTTGCCCAGCAGCTTGGAGGCCTCGTTCAGGCCCAGCTGGATGGCTTCCTCGCGGATATCCTTCATCAGGATAGGCGTGCCTTTTACCGCCGACTGGTAGGCGATGCCGCCCCCCATGATGCCAGCACCGAGCACGGCGGCCTGCTTCACGTCATGGGCGATTTCATCATGGGCCTTGGCCTTGCGCTTGAGCTCCTGGTCGTTCAGGAACAGGCCGATGAGGCTTTCGGCAACCGAGGTCTTGGCGAGCTTGGCAAAGCCTGCTGCCTCCACTTCCAGCGCCTTGTCACGGCCGAAGTTGGCCGCCTTCTGAATGGTCTTGATGGCCTCGACAGGGGCCGGGTAGTTCGGGCCTGCCTGGCCGGCGACGAAGCCCTTGGCGGTTTCGAACGCCATCATCTGCTCGATGGCATTGAGCTTGAGCTTCTCAAGCTTCGGCTGGCGCTTGGCCTTGAAGTCCAGTTCGCCACCAATCGCGCGCTTGATCAGGTCGAGCGCGCCCGCCATCAGCAGCTCAGGCGCAACCACAGCGTCTACGGCACCCACTTTGAGTGCGTCTTCGGCACGGTTTTCCTTGCCGGCGGCGATCCACTCGATGGCATTGTCCGAGCCGATCAGGCGCGGCAGCCGTACGGTACCGCCAAAGCCTGGGTAGATGCCGAGCTTGACTTCCGGCAGGCCGATACGGGCACTGGTGGACATGACCCGGTAATCGGCGGCCAGGCACATTTCCAGGCCACCGCCCAGGGCGATACCGTTGATGGCGGCCACGGTGGGTACTTCGAGGTCTTCGAAGGCGTTGAAGATGCGGTTGGCTTCCAGGTTGCCGGCGACCAGTTCGGCCTCGGGCAGCTTGAAGTTGTCGACGAACTCGGTGATGTCGGCGCCGACGATGAACACGTCCTTGCCACTGCTGACGATCACGCCCTTGACCGAGGCGTCGGCCCGGATGGCATCGACGGCCTGGCTAAGCTCGCTCAGGGTAAGGCGGTTGAACTTGTTGACGGACTCACCCTTGAGGTCGAACTTGAGTTCGACGATGCCACTTTCAAGAGCCTTAACCGTGATGGCTTTACCTTCGTAAATCATCAACTGATCTCCACGATATGGAAGCTGAACTGTACACGCCGATCACTGCAGCAAAAGCAGGCTCGCCTGCCCTGCCCCAGGCACACCCGTCAGCGCGCTCGCCGGGGCATGAATTGGCGCAGTGCCATACAAACGCTCAATTCATACGCCCGTTTGATTTGGGTGTGCACACATTCTCCGAAAAGGTCAGCGTTGTCAAATGCTGCCGAACGGGTCGAAAACGCGACTTTCCGGTCATTTTGTACCGGCCTGATACGAACGATGATGACAATGATCGAGGTGCATTCACGTCAGCGATTGACCACACTCAGGCCCGGGGGCTGCATGTGAGTCTGGGTATTACAAACCGGAAGCGGCAGATGCCGGCCCAGGTGGGACCGTGGCATCAGTGCAAGTGAGGGGGTGAGGATCAGGCGAGGGTTTCGAGCACGTGAGCAACATCTTGCAATACAGCGCTATCACCGCGTTCGGTCCAGTACAGGGCGATCATTTGCGCGTTTGCCTCGACCTTGTACACGCTGGCAGGCAGCCGGGCCAGCGCGTCCACAAAACGTGGATCCTCACACGGTTCGCGCCACTGGTTCCACCACACGCCCGGGCTGACCTGCCAGAAGCTGAAGCTGTCCTGGTGACCACGCCGACGGGCCCGATGGTATTGCGGACAAGGGCTTGGCGGTTGCCGCTCAAGCCAATGCGGCCACTGCTGCGGCGCCAGTTGCATGGCCAGGCCCATGCGGCGGGCCTCCAGGCGCAGGCGCATCTGCTCGCTCTGCTGGCGCGACGAGCGCAGCCAGGAAAGCGGGCTGAGAATCAGCGCAAGGATTGACACCACCAGCAATACCGTCATATCAGTAGTTCCCATAAAACGTTGCAAATGAGCCGGTTAGCCATTTTTCACGGAAGACCCGCCCGAAAGCGACCATACTTCATCTAATGCGATTGTCTGGAGTACAGCTCATGATCTATGAACATCTTCTGGTCGCCGTCGACCTGACTGAAGAATGCGACCCGGTGATCAAGCGCGCCATGGCCCTGGCCGCCCCGTCCAACGCCAAGGTATCCCTGGTGCACATCGTCGAGCCTATGGCGATGGCCTTTGGGGGGGATGTACCCATGGACCTGTCGCAGCTGCAACAACAGCAGTTCGACCAGGCCAAGGAGCGCATGGACCGCCTGTTCGCCAAGTACCCGGACATCAACCGCGGCGACTCGCACCTGACCTACGGCCAGCCCCGGCAAGAAATCCACCAACTGGCCAAAGAGCAGCAGTGCGACCTGATCGTGGTTGGCAGCCATGGCCGCCATGGCCTGGCGCTGTTGCTGGGTTCCACTGCCAATGACGTGCTGCATGGCGCACCGTGCGACGTACTGGCGGTCCGCTTGCTGAAAAAAGATTGACGGGCTGTACGCAGGCCCTGACGCCGGCATGCTGGCGCGCAGGGCCCTACAGCTTGATGCTGGTCAGCCTTCGAGCTCAGCCCAGCGCTCCACCAGCACATCCAGCTCGGCCTGCAGCTTTTCGATACGGGCGAGCACGGCCGACGTTTCTGCGATGGGCCGCTGATAGAACCCCGCCGCACTCACCTCTTCCTGGGCCTCGGCCATGCGCTGCTCCAGCGCATCGATCTGTCCTGGCAGCATTTCCAGCTCTCGCTGCAGCTTGTAGCTGAGCTTCTTCTTCGACGTGTCCTCGGCCACTGGCGCGGCGACAGGTGCGGGCTTGGCCTCCACCTTTTCCACCACCGCGCTGTTGAGCGCCGACTTGCCGCCCTTGCTCTCCGTCACGCCCAGCAGCTTGGGGGAACCGCCTTGGCGGATCCAGTCCTCGTAGCCACCCACGTACTCGCGCACCTTGCCGTCACCCTCGAAGACCAGGGTGCTGGTGACCACGTTGTCGAGGAATGCCCGGTCGTGGCTGACCATCAGCACGGTGCCCTTGTAGTTGGAGAGCACCTCTTCAAGCAGCTCGAGGGTTTCAACGTCCAGGTCGTTGGTCGGTTCGTCCAGCACCAGCAGGTTGGCCGGCTTGCTGAACAGCTTGGCCAGCAGCAAACGCGCGCGCTCGCCGCCGGACAACGCTTTTACCGGGGTGCGTGCACGCTGAGGGCTGAACAGGAAGTCGCCCAGATAGCTCAGCACGTGGCGGTTCTGGCCGTCGATCTCGATGAAATCACGGCCTTCTGCCAGGTTGTCGATAACGGTCTTTTCAAGTTCCAGCTGGTGACGCATCTGGTCAAAGTAGGCCACTTCCAGCTTGGTGCCCCGCTCGACTTTGCCCGAGGTAGGTTCAAGGTCACCGAGCATCAGCTTGAGCAAGGTGGTTTTGCCGGTACCGTTGGCACCCAGCAGGCCGATGCGGTCTTCGCGCTGCAGCACCATGGAGAAATCACTGACCAGCAGCGGCCCGTCGGGGTGGGCGAAGCTGACATGCTCCAGCACCATCACCTGCTTGCCCGACTTCTCAGCCGATTCGATCTGGATATTCGCTTTGCCCTGGCGCTCGCGGCGCTCACCACGTTCCACACGCAGCGCCTTCAACGCCCGTACTCGCCCTTCGTTACGGGTGCGACGGGCCTTGATGCCCTGGCGGATCCATACCTCTTCCTGGGCCAGGCGCTTGTCGAACAGGGCGTTGGCGGTTTCCTCGGCGGCCAGGGCTGCTTCCTTGTGCACCAGGAAGCTGGCGTAGTCGCCGTTCCAGTCGATCAGGCCACCCCGATCAAGCTCGAGAATGCGGGTTGCCAGGTTCTGCAGGAACGAACGGTCGTGGGTGATGAACAGCACCGCACCGTTGAAGCCGCGCAGCGCCTCTTCAAGCCAGGCGATGGCGCCGATGTCCAGGTGGTTGGTAGGCTCGTCGAGCAGCAGCAGGTCGGGCTCCGACACCAGGGCCTGGGCCAGCAGCACACGACGGCGCCAGCCGCCGGACAACTCGGCCAGGGTCTTGTCTGCCGGCAACTGCAGGCGGCTGAGGGTACTCTCCACCACCTGCTGCAGGCGCCACCCGTCACGGACCTCGAGCTCGTGCTGGACGTGCATGAGCTTCTCCAGGTCTTCGTCACCCTGGATGTTCATGCTCAGGTGGTGGAACTGCGCCAGCAGCTCGCCAACGCCGTCAAGCCCGGCGGCGACCACATCAAACACGGTGCGCTCGTCGGCTACCGGCAGTTCCTGGGGCAGCTCGCCGATCTTCAGGCCTGGTGCGCGCCAGATCTCGCCGTCGTCGCCTTTCTGCTCGCCCTTGACCAGGCGCAGCATGCTGGACTTGCCGGTGCCATTGCGGCCGATGATGCACACCCGCTCGCCACGAGCGATCTGCCAGGACACCTTGTCCAGCAGCGGCATGGCGCCGAATGCGAGGGACACATCGCTGAATTTGAGCAGGGTCATGTTCGTCTCCATAAATCGGGCGCGCATTCTACCTGAGTTGGCGGTTGGCCGACATCCGAATGCCCCTGCGCCAGCCACCAGACGACACCTGGTCGAACTTAATATCCCGATACAAGCACAGTGCTTTCACCCACCGCCGGCAAACGGCTAAGCTAGGGCCATAGCTTCCGACAGTGCTGGCTCCGCCTTCACTTCCCCATGGTTCAACTGCCCGGACGTATCATGCGCAGCCGCCTGTTACAAATTGCTTCCTGCCTGTTGCTCACTTCTGCCACCTGCACGGCCCAGGCCACCGACATTACCGTGCAACGCCAGTATTTCGATGAGGCCAAGCGCGCCCTGGCCAAGGGCGACAAAGGCCCGTACCTGCGTTATGCCGATGCCTTGAGCGATTACCCGCTCACGCCTTACCTCGCCTATGACGAACTCACCGCGCGCCTGAAAACCGCCAGCAACGAGGAAATCGAGCAGTTCCTGGCCAAACACGGCGACCTGCCCCAGGCCAACTGGATGAAACTGCGCTGGTTACGCTGGCTGGCAGAGCGCGGCGAATGGCAGCCCTTCGTCAAATACTACGACCCCAAGCTCAACTTTACCGAACTGGATTGCCTGAACGGCCAGTACCAGCTCAGCCATGGCCTGCGCGCCGAGGGCTTTGCCACCGCCGACAAACTGTGGAGCGTCGGCAAGTCGCAGCCCGCGGCCTGCGATACCTTGTTCGCCATGTGGGCAGCAGAGGGCCAGCTCACAGAAGCCAAGCGTTGGGAGCGCACCAAGCTGGCCGCACAAGTGCGCAATTACGCACTGGCCAACAACCTGGTCAAGACCCTCACCACCCTGGGCCCACAAGGGCGGTTGCTGGTGGATGTGGCGCAAAAACCCGAACTGCTCAACCAGCCGTCACGCTTCGCCCCGGCCGACGACGCCATGTCCGACGTGGTCAGCCTTGGCCTGCGCCGGCTCGCCCGGCAAGACCCCGAGCGGGCCATGGCATTGCTCGACGACTACGCCCAGCGCATGCACTTCTCCCGCGACGAAAAGGTCGCCATCGCCCGGGAAATCGGCTTGACCCTGGCCCGCCGCTACGACCCCCGCGCGCTGGACCTGATGACCCGCTACGACCCGGAACTGCGCGACGACACGGTCAGCGAATGGCGCTTGCGACTGCTGCTGCGCCTTGGCCGCTGGGAGGATGCCTACCAGCTGACCAAGCGCCTGCCCAAGGACCTGGCCCAGAGCAGCCGCTGGAAGTACTGGCAGGCACGCAGCCTGGAGCTTGCGCAACCCAACAACCCGCAGGTTCCACTGCTGTACAAGAACGTGTCCCGTGAACGCGACTTCTACGGGTTCCTCGCCGCAGACCGCGCTCAAACGCCGTATCAACTGAACAACAAGCCGCTGGCGCTCAGCCCGCAGCTGGTCAACAAGGTCCGCAACACCCCTGGGATCCGCCGAGCGCTGGAGTTCCATGCCCGGGGGCAGATCGTCGAAGGCCGGCGCGAGTGGTACCACGTCAGCCGGCACTTCAACCGTGACGAAATGGTCGCGCAGGCGCGCCTTGGCTACGACTTGCGCTGGTACTTCCCGGCCATTCGCACCATCAGCCAGGCCAAATACTGGGATGACCTGGACATCCGCTTCCCCATGGCCCACCGCGACACCCTGGTGCGCGAGGCCAAGGTGCGCGGCCTGCATTCCAGCTGGGTATTCGCTATTACCCGGCAGGAAAGCGCCTTCATGGAAGATGCGCGCTCACCCGTGGGTGCCAGCGGGCTGATGCAGCTGATGCCCGCCACGGCGAAGGAAACCGCACGCAAGTTCAGCATCCCCCTGGCCTCCCCCGCCCAGGTACTCAACCCGGACAAGAACATTCAGCTGGGCGCTGCCTACCTCAGCCAGGTGCACAGCCAGTTCAACGGCAACCGGGTGCTGGCCTCCGCCGCCTACAACGCAGGGCCGGGGCGCGTGCGGCAGTGGTTGAAGGGTGCCAAGCACCTGAGCTTCGATGTGTGGGTGGAGTCCATCCCGTTCGATGAAACCCGCCAGTACGTGCAGAACGTGCTGTCGTACTCCGTCATCTACGGGCAGAAACTGAACGCGCCGCAGCCATTGGTGGACTGGCACGAGCGCTATTTCGACGACATGTAAATACCCGCCCTGTAGCGGCGGCCCAACCGGGCCGCTGCTACAACACCTCCACTGGCATCCCCACTTCCAGGTAGCCGCAGCCGTCGGCCGCCAGGTTCTGACCGAACAACACATCGCCTTCTTTCTGGCGGAAGGTTTTCAGGGTAGTCATCGGCTCGCGGTCAGGGCTGCGCTCACCGGTGGCCGGGTCGATGGTGGTGAAGATACAGCGCACACTCGGCTTGAGTACCCGGAACTCCAGGCTACCGATGCGAATACGCTCCCAGCCATCTTCGGCAAAGGCTTCGGCGCCCTGCACGACCAGGTTCGGCCGAAACCGCAGCATCTCCATCGGGCGGCCAACGCGCTGGTTGAGGGCATCCAGGGAGGCCTGACCAATCAGCAAAAGCGCAAAACCATCGGCAAAGGCCGCGCGGTCGGCGTTGGTGCCGTACCCATTGGGCAGGTAACGGGCTCGCTTCTCCGGGCAGTGCACCAGCCGTACCTTCACGCCCAGCCACTGGCTGAGCCAGGCAGCCGCAGCGTCGCCGGCGTCCGGCACGCGGAACGTGTCACGCCACAGGGTAACCCCGCGCAAATCCACATCGGCCTCAGGTACCGGCACCTGCAACAGCGCCTGGCCGGGGGCGCGCAGCAACAGCGTGCCGTTGCCCTCGTCAATGGCCTGTAACTGCCCCAATTGTGGCCAGGCGCGCTGGGTGAGGAAGCGCCCGTTTTCTTCCGCCACCACCATCCAGCGGCGGTCACCTTGCAAACCCAGCAGCCCCACCTGCGATGAAAGCAGGCGCTGCGCCTGCCCGGACTTCACGGGGTACCGGTACAACTCACTGAGAAACATCCCTGCCGCCTCACGTCGCGTCAAACGTCAAGCTTATACCGCACTGGCCCAAGGTTCACGCTGGCGTGGTGTCCAGCAACAGACGCTGCTTGACCACATCCACCAGGCGATCCGGCTGGAACTTGGACAGGAAATTGTCGCAACCCACCTTCTTCACCATCGACTCGTTGAAGCTGCCCGACAGGGACGTGTGCAGCACCACGTAGAGCTTGCGCAGCCGTGCGTCGTCGCGGATCTCGGTGGTCAGGCGGTAGCCGTCCATTTCCGGCATCTCGGCGTCGGTGAACACCATCAGCAACTTCTCGTACACATCTTCACCGGCATCTGCCCAGCCCTTGAGCATGCGCAGTGCCTTGAGGCCATCGCTCGCCACGTGCAACTTCATACCCAGTTGGGACAAGGTGTCGCGCAACTGCGCAAGGGCAACACTGGAGTCATCCACCAGCAACACCTCGCGGCCTCGGGCCCTGGCGAGCACCGGGTCGGCCAGTTTGTCACCCGAAACCCGTGCGTTGTAAGGCACGATCTCAGCCAGTACCTTCTCGACATCGATCACCTCGACCAGTTTGTCGTCGACCTTGGTGATGGCGGTCAGGTAATGCTGGCGCCCGGCGCTGGTGGGCGGCGGCATGATCGACTCCCAGTTGAGGTTGACGATGCGGTCGACGCCCCCTACCAGAAACGCCTGCACCGAGCGGTTGTATTCGGTGACGATGATGGTGCTGTCCGGCCCAGGCTGCAGGGGGCGCATGCCAATCGCCTGGGACAGGTCGATCACCGGCAGGGTTTGCCCGCGCAGGTTTACCACACCGCACACGAAGGCGTGGCGCTGAGGCATCAGGGTAAGCTTGGGCAGTTGCAGCACCTCCTGAACCTTGAAAACGTTGATCGCGAAAAGCTGGCGCCCGGCCAGCCGAAACATGAGAATTTCCAGGCGGTTCTCACCTACCAGTTGCGTACGTTGGTCTACCGTGTCGAGAATGCCAGCCATTGGAGAGCCCCCAGGCGTATTGCGAAAAAAATTGGGATATTGAAGCTGTATCGGCGGCGTCACCTGCATCTTGACCCCTGCAGTATGCTGCCCTTACCGGCAATTGATATCACTTTACCACCATGCTTAACTGCGGACCCCCGCAGATCTCGCCGGCGGTATGAAAGTTCCTTCCCTGAGCCCGCCATCAGGGAAACCCCTAGTGGCAATCGGGCGCAACCTGATGTTCGCAATATCCTTTAGCCATTAATGTGACGCCATTCTCACTGCATGAATGGAGTCAGGCTTTGCTAGCTACCGTAACGGCGTGCCCGTCCCCTGCGCCTGTCCCGCGCGTGGAGACCTCGTGATGGACAGTGCCTTACCGTTCAATGACGCCCTCCAATGCTTTCTGGTGGACGCCCAGGTGCTGCTGACACGGGCACAGGAATGCCTGCATCACCTGGAACTGATTGAAAACGACCCCGATGCCTGCCACTGCCTGGATGACACCCTCGACGGGCTCGCCCGGCACGCCAATCACCTGGGGCTGCGTGAAGTGGCCTACTACACCGCCTCCCTGCACGAGGTACTTGCACCGGCCTGCCAACGTGCCTGCCTGCAGCCCGAGGCGCTGCCAGCAGCAACGGCGTGCCTGACACTGCTGGCCTGGCAGCTTGAACTGGTCGACCTGCACACGGGGCGGCTGAACCTGGACATCGGCGAACAACTGGTGCTGTTGGGCGAGCTGGCAAAGGTGGTGCAACCCGGCTGCCCAGCGACTTCACACTAAGCAGTACAAAGTTCAACTTGGCCGCTAGTAAGAGACGCTCGCCGGGGATGAACTTGTAAAGTTGAAGTCCGTGTTTCGGAAAGTTGCAAGGAAAGTGCGTAGAACATGGTCGATGGATGGCATTTTGCTACTCGTCATGCCCAACGCAAACAGCCTCTACCGTCAACGGCCAGCGGCGACCACCTGAATACGAAGTGTTAGTATGCGCCCCCAAAACGCTTGCAACTTGAAGAAAGGTTGAAAGATCACGTGGTTGAAAAAACATCGAAAGTACTGCGCCAAAGCCTCTGAGCTGCACTGTGCAAGGCCTCCATCAGCAATACTTCAGTGGCTTCCCTACCTATGTTCCCACGCTTGATGACTTCTTTGCGTTGCCACTCCCCGTCCGCCCTGCTGTGCTGGGCAACGGCAGTGCTGTGCCTGGCCTCGTGCGGCGCTCACCTGGCGCTTTACCTGCTTCATCAGCCCATCCCCTCAAGCCTGATGGTGCTGCAGCTGGCCACGGCGCTGTGCGCCGCGCTGCAACTGGGGGTGGGTGCCAGGTGCATCAGTTTGCGGCCTGCAGAGCTGGCTGAGCGAATGCTGAAAGTGCAGGAAACTGAGCGTCAGCACCTGGGCCGGGAGCTGCATGACGACATTGGCCAGCTGTTGACTGCAGCCAAGTTGCAACTGCAATGGCTGCAGCGGCGCTTGCCCTCCGAGTTGCAAAGCCATTGTGACGCCCTGCGCAGTACACTGGACGACACCTTGGGCAACGTGCGCGATGTTTCTGCACTTTTGAACCCTCGGCAACTGGCCAGCCTGGGCCTTGAGGCCAGCCTGCGCGCGCACTTGGTGCGCACATTGCGCAGCAGTGGCGTGCACTGGAGCCTGGCCTGCAAACAGCGCCTGGGGGGCATCGACGAGGTGGTCGCCA
Source organism: Pseudomonas sp. S36 (assembly GCF_016647875.1). Lineage (NCBI taxonomy): Bacteria > Pseudomonadati > Pseudomonadota > Gammaproteobacteria > Pseudomonadales > Pseudomonadaceae > Pseudomonas > Pseudomonas sp. S36. The sequence goes on from NZ_JACVVG010000018.1 coordinate 46,068, forward strand.
TGGCGGTGTTCCGGATCACCCAGGAGGCCGTCACCAATATGCTGCGACACGCACAGGCCCGTAACCTGGTCGTCCGCCTGCAACGTACTGCGGCGGGGCTGGCGCTGTCGATTCACGACGACGGCTGCGGGTTCACCCCTGCAAAGCACCCTGCCCTGGCAGGCCAACGCGGCCTGGCCGGCATGCTGGAGCGGGTAACGGCGTTGCAGGGCAGCCTCGACATCATCAGCGAGCCAGGCCGGGGGGTACGCATAGAGGCGGTGTTCCCATGGCCTGCGCGCACCCGGCAACGGGCAGGAAGAGCGGCTGCCCATGACCTGTAGACTGCTGCTTGTAGACGATCACTCGCTGATCCGTGCCGGGGTCAGAGCCTTGGTGGGCGATATACCGGGCTACGAAGTGATTGGCGAGGCCGATGACGGCAGCCAGCTGCTGGACCAGGTACGCACCCTGAACCCGGACATCATCCTGCTGGACATTTCGATGCGCTCGACCAGCGGCCTGGATGCACTCACCCAGCTACGCGCCAGCGGCAGCCCCTGCCGGGTGCTGATCCTGTCCATGCACACAGACCCGGACCTGATCATGCGCGCACTTGAAAGCGGTGCTCATGGTTACCTGCTCAAGGACACCAGCGCCACCGAGCTGGAACAGGCGCTGGGGGCGGTGCGCAGTGGTGAGCGCTACCTCAGCCCAGCCATTGCACATACCGTGATCAACCAGGCGCTGCGGCACAGCAGGCACGGCAAGCATGCGGCGTGCGATCGCCACAACCTCACCGCCCGGCAGTTGGAAATTCTGCGCCTGATCGTGCGTGGCAAATCGACCCGCGAAATAGCAGCCGGCCTTGGTCTTTCGATCAAGACCGTGGAAACTCACCGTTCCCAAGTGATGAAACGCCTGCAGATCCATGACGTGGCCGGGCTGGTGCTGTTCGCCGTGCGCGAGAAAATTATCAGCCTGGATGACTGAGCAGCGGCGAGGCACTGGGCAGGTGCAGGCGCAAGGTCGCAGGTTTTGCTGCAAAGCGCAGGCTGTCTGCCTTCAGGGGCTCACCGTCCAGGTTAATGTCCAGCCCCTGCGAACTCTTCACCTCGACCCACGGCAGCCTCGCCCTGATGAACAACCCTTCGCCCCCGAAAAGATCACGCAGGGCGCCCACCACCTCGGTGGGTGCTGGCAGGATGGCGATATCCAGCAGGCCGTCATTGACCACCGCTTCGGGGCATAGCACCTGCCCCCCGCCGGCTTGACGGCCATTGCCGATACCGAGGGCCAGCAAATCCCCTTGCCAGTGGAAATCCGGCCCCTGCAGTTCGACGGACGCGGCCTGCAGCTCACTGAACCGCGATAACCCGGTAAACAGATAGGCTGCAGCGCCGAGCACCTTTTTCAGGTCCTCAGAGGTGCTGGCCGTGACCTGGCTGCCGAAGCCACCGGTCGCCATGTTCAGAAACAGCTGCTCGCCTACCTGGCCCAGGTCAATCGCCTGGGCAGGCTGGTTGAGCAGGGCCAGTGCCGCAGCAGGTTCCAGGGGGATACCGGCAGCCTTGGCAAAATCATTCGCGGTACCCAGCGGCAACAGCGCGAGGCTCGCCTGCGTGCCCGCCAGGCCCATGGCTTCAGCCACGTCGCGCAAGGTGCCATCGCCACCACCTGCAACGATGTGCGGGTAACCTGCAGCCAGCGCTTCGCCGACCAGGCGCTGGGCATCGCCACCCTCCCAGGTCACCCTGACATCCAACTGCCAGCCCGTGTCCCGCAGGGCATGCACGGCACTGCGCAGCTCTTCGTTCATCGCCTGCTTGCCGTGCAGGATCAGCATCGCCTTGCGCCCTTGCATGAAGGTGTCTCCGTGAAATTGACCGACCCTGATCTCGACCATTCGCAGCGCCTATTCGTTGCATGCACCCCCGAAAATAGCGGGTGCAGGCACCGAGGCCGCTCAGCCGAGCAATTCGCTGAAAGGAATGAACCGTACGCTGTCGCCCTGCTTCGGTGTGGTGCCCTCAAGCACCTCGACCAGGCCCTCGGCCCACACTGCGCTGCGCAGCACACCTGAACTCTGGTTTTTGTAGATACGCACCTGGCCTTGCTCGATGCGCGCACGCAGGTACTCCCGGCGGTTGCCAGGCTTGGGCCAGTCGAAGCCGGCCGGCATGGGGAAACTCAACGGGGTCACAGCGGCAACCCCTTGCCGGCGGAGCAGGTAAGGCCTGGCCAGCAGGCCGAAGGTGACCAGGGTGGAGGCCGGGTTACCCGGCAGGCCGATCACCGGCACACCCTGGAAATGGCCGAAAGTGAGCGGCTTGCCCGGTTTGATTGCCAGCTTCCACAGCGCCAATTCACCGGCCTCGCGCAGGGCAGCGCCCAGGTAGTCCGCCTCACCGACAGACACCCCACCGGTGGACAAGATCAGGTCGACATCCCTCAGGTCTGCGAGGCAGGCTCGCGTGCGCGCCAGGTCATCGGGCAGGATGCCAGCATCTACCACGTCGCAGCCCAAGCGCAGCAACCAGCTGAGCAACAGCTGGCGGTTGCTGTTGTAGATCTGCCCAGGCCCCAGCGGCAGGCCAGGCTCGACCAGCTCGTCACCTGTAGACAGTACGGCGACGCGCACTTTGCGCACCACATCCAGGTGCCCGTGCCCCAATGTCGCCGCAAGGCCCAACTCGATCGGCCCCAGCCGAGTGCCCGCAGCCATCACCTGCTCGCCCTTGCGGGTTTCCTGGCCTTGGGGACGAATGTTCTGCTGAGGGCTCAACGCCTGCAGAAAGGTGACACGGCCGTCATCGCCAAGCACGGCATTTTCCTGCATCTCCACACAGTCGGCGCCCTGCGGCACGGGTGCCCCGGTAAAAATGCGCGCACAGGTGCCTGGTTGCAAAGGCTGCGGGGCATGGCCGGCAAAAATCCGCTGGCTGACGGGTAGCGGCTGGCCCTGCCAGTCAGCCATGCGCAATGCGTACCCGTCCATGGCACTGTTGGGCCAAGGCGGCAGGTCGAGGGACGCCACCAGGTCGGTTGCCAGCACCCTGCCCTGTGCTTCGGCCAGTGCAACGGTCTGCACTTCGCGCAGCGGCGCAGCATCGGCCAACGCCAGCAATTGGTCGAGGGCCTGCTCCACTGGCATCAGCGCGCTGGCCTGAATCGCCTCAACCACGGCTTTCACAGGCCGCTGCCTGCTTCAGGTGGGGCACAAAATTGCACGGGCGATGCCGCGCATCAAGCTGCTCGGCCAGGATGCCGTCCCAGCCTGTGCGCACGGCATTGGTCGAGCCAGGCAGGCAGCACACCAGGGTGCCATTGGCAAGGCCGGCCAGGGCCCGCGACTGCACCGTCGATGTCCCGATATCAGCCACTGATATCTGCCGGAACAGCTCGCCAAAACCCTCTACCTGCTTGTCGAGCAGGCACGTGACTGCCTCTGGGGTGCTATCCCTGCCGGTGAAGCCGGTACCGCCGGTGATCAGCACCACTTGTACCTGGTCATCGGCGATCCAGGTGGCAACCTGCGCTCGGATCTTGTACAGGTCGTCCTTGAGCAGCACGCGTTCGGCCAGACGATGGCCTGCAGCGCTCAGCCGGTCAACGAAGACCTGGCCAGAGGTATCGGTGTCGAAGGTACGGGTATCGCTGACGGTGAGCACAGCAATGTTCAGCGGTACAAAGGGGGTATCTGCCTTGGCTTTCATGGGTATCCATCACAAGTACATGCAATGGCCGCAGTTATATCACAGCCCATGCGCCGGCAGAGGATGTGCCCTGCGCTTGCGCTGGATCAAGCAACGGCATTGCCGTTATGCTGCACTTGAAAGGAACTTGCACTAACGTCCCGCGTCTTAACTGTCATCTTGCACCATCGCACTTGGAGAACCACGATGATCAAACGGACCCTTCCCGCCTTCCTGCTCGCTGCGGGCATGGCCGCCCTCGCAGGCTGCTCGACCCCATCCGTCATTACCCTGAACGACGGCCGCGAAATTCAGGCAGTGGACAAACCGTCCTACGATGAAGACTCCGGCTTCTACGAATTCGAGCAGTTGGACGGCAAGCGCATGCGCTTGAACAAAGACCAGATCCGTACCGTCAAAGAGCTCTGAGCAGGCGCCCGATTTTGGCAAAGCCCCTTTTAACAACAAGGGCTTGCGTGCAAAATCGGGATGCAGTAGGATTTTGTTCATCGGAGTGTAGCGCAGCCAGGTAGCGCGTCTCGTTCGGGACGAGAAGGCCGCAGGTTCGAATCCTGTCTCTCCGACCAAATCCTTATCAAAAAGCCCGCCATGAGCGGGCTTTTTGTTGTGCCTTTCTTGTGGGTTGCAACGCCTCAGGCGCTGAGCCGCGAGGTCACCTGCGCCAATTGCCCAGATAACCCATGCAGGCGCTGGCCCGCTTGCTCGGTGTGTTGCACCGCCTGTTGGTTGGCGGTCGCGATGCGGGTGATTTCGACCAGGTTGCGGGAGATGTCCTCGGCCACACTGGTCTGCTCTTCAGCGGCCGTGGCAATTTGCCTGTTCATATCGCGAATGGCCTCGACGGCCAAGGTGATGCGCCGCAGCATCTGGCCCGCCTGCTGCACTTGCTCGGCACCCTCTTCGCTGCGCTGCTGGCCGCTTTGGATGGCCTTCACCGCTTCAACCGCACCACCCTGCACGGCGTCGATAATCTGATGGATCTCGGCAATCGAGGCAGCGGTGCGCTGCGCCAGGCTGCGCACCTCGTCCGCCACCACGGCAAAGCCACGCCCGGCCTCACCGGCCCGGGCCGCTTCGATAGCAGCGTTGAGGGCCAGCAGGTTGGTCTGCTCGGCGATACCACGGATGACCTCAAGCACTTTACCAATGCGTGCACTGTCGGTTTCCAGGTGGCGGATCACCGCCGCCGTGCCGGTAATTTCCCGGTTCACCATGCCGATGATGTCGATGGTCTGCTGCATCACCTGCTCACCCGCCTGGGCACCTTGGTCCGCGTCATCCGCTGCCCGCGCCGCCTCGGCGGCGTGCCGGGCAACTTCCTGGGCCGTGGCAGACATCTCGTGCATGGCGGTGGCGACCTGGTCGGTACGCTGGAACTGGTCTTCGGTACCGTTTGCCATCTCACTGGCAATGTGGCGCAGCTGGCCGCTGGCGTCCTCAAGCTCGTGGGCATTGCCCTTGAGCCGGCCAACGGTCTCGGCCAGAAAATCCCGCAAGGTGTTGGCGGCCTTCGCCAGGCGCCCCAGTTCATCCTGCCGGCGGCTTTCCACGCGGCCTTCGAACCGGCCTTGGCTGAGCTGAGCGACGTAGTCGATCAGTTGCCGTATAGGCTGGACCAGGCTGCGGTTCACCAGCCACAGGCTCAGCAGGCCTACCAGCAGTGTCGAGGCCAGCATCACCAGCAGGCCCAGCCAAACCGTACGTTCGGCACTGGCATTGATGACGCCGGCACGTTGGCCGGCCTCGGCACGCAACTGCTCGACAAGCTGGCTCATCTGCTCGCTGGCCGCGCGGTCTACGCCCTTCACCGCGAGGTCGCCGGCAAATGGGTCGCCCCCGGCGGCGATAAAGGCCTGACGCCCGCGCTCGTAGTCCTGCCCCAGTTGCAGGTGGCTGTCACGCAGTTGCTGCAGTGGCCCCTTCAAGCGGCTGTCACTGCGCTCGATCAATTGGTCCAGCAGTTGTTGCACCTGCTGTTCTCGCGCCTGGAACTGCTGCCAGTACTTGTCCATATCCGCAGGCTGACGCCCGCGCAGCAGCACGTTCTTCCATTCCTGCACCTGAATCTTGAACTGAAGATTGGCCTCTTCGATCATCTGGGAGGCCTGCAGTGGCCCGTCCACCAATTGGGCATAGCTTCGAACGCTGGAAGACAGGAACTGAAAGCACACCAGCGCGATCAGCAGCATGGCCGCCAGGCTACCGCCCAGCATCAGCAGAATCTGCACCTTGAGGGATTTGCTAAACATCATGCATCTCAAAACAGGAAGGGAAGAAACGGCGCGCGCTCGCGACACCCGTCTAGACACTCCCTGTCCCGGAAGGCAGGCCAAAAAAAAGCTGCCATCAAGCAGATAGCAGCCAGTTCGAGCACGTGCACAACAGTTGGGGCAGATAGTCTCAGGCAATTACTACAAAAATATGACAACCCCGCTGCAGGCTAATCGGTATTGAACTGCAACGAAGCCAGCCGCGCATACAGCGGGCTGGTCTCGATCAACTGGCGGTGAGTGCCCACCGCAACCACGCGGCCTTTGTCGATGACTGCGATGCGGTCGGCATGCTGCACCGTCGCCAGGCGGTGGGCGATCACCAGCGTGGTCCGGCCTGCCATCAGCGCGGGGAGTGCCTGTTGAATCAGGTACTCGCTTTGCGCATCCAAGGCGCTGGTGGCCTCATCGAGCAGCAGCACCGGCGCATCCACCAACAAGGCCCGGGCTATCGCGATGCGTTGTCGCTGGCCACCGGACAGGCCGATGCCACCCTCCCCGAGGAGGGTCTGGTAACCCTGCGGCAATTGGCGGATGAACGCGTCTGCATGGGCACCCTGCGCCGCCGCTTCAACCTGCACGTCGGTGGCCTGCGGCCGGCCATAACGGATATTCGCCGCCACCGTACCGCGAAACAGCGAGGGGTTCTGCGCCACCAGGGCGAATTGCCGGCGTAACGTGTCAGGTTCGAGCTGGTCAATTGCAATGCCATCAAGCAGGATGCGCCCCTGCTGTGGGTCATGGAAGCGCAGCAGCAAGTCGAACAGGGTGGACTTGCCAGCCCCCGAAGGCCCAACCAACGCCACCGTCTGCCCAGGCTCGATCTCCAGGCTGAGGTGGTCAATGGCTGCCACTGCCGGGCGTGAGGGGTAGGCAAACACAATGTTGTGCAGCGCGATGCGCCCGCTCGCCCGCGCCAGGGGCAGTTGCTGTGCTGGTGCAGGGGGCTGGATCACACTGGTGGCGGCCAGCAGTTCGGCAATGCGCTCAGCCGCGCCCGCCGCCCGCTGCAGCTCGCCAATCACTTCGCTCAGCGTACCGAACGCACTCCCCACGATCAGGCTATAGAACACGAACGCCGCCAGCTCGCCGGCCGAAATGCGCCCAGCGATAACGTCCGTACCGCCTACCCACAACATCACCCCAATCGCCCCGAGCACCAGCATGATGACCAGCGTGATCAGCCAGGCTCGCTGGGCAATACGCTTGCGAGCCACCGAAAACGCCTCTTCGACAGCCTCGGCAAACTGCTCGCGGTCGTGGGCCTGATGGGTATAGGCCTGCACAGTCTTGATCTGGCCGAGGGTTTCGGCCACGTAACTGCCCACGTCCGCCACCCGGTCCTGGCTCAGGCGCGACAGGCTGCGTACCCGGCGACCGAACAACAGAATCGGGGCGAGCACCACTGGCAGCGTCACCACCACGATACTGGTCAGTTTGGGGTTGGTGATGAACAGCACAATCACCCCGCCGATCACCATCAACGCATTACGCAGGAACATGGACAGGGACGAACCGATCACCGACTGCAGCAAGGTGGTATCGGCGGTCAGCCGCGACTGTATTTCGGAGCTGCGGTTGTCTTCGAAAAACCCAGGGTGCAGCGTCAGCAGGTGGTCGAACACCGCCCGACGGATATCCGCCACACAGCGCTCGCCAATCCACGACACCAGGTAAAAGCGGCTGAACGTTCCCAACGCCAGAGCAACAACCAACGCCATGAACAGCGCGATAGTCTGGTTGAGCTGGTGCACCGACCCGGTCATGAACCCCTGATCCACCAGCAACCGTATGCCTTGCCCCATGGACAGGGTAATGGCTGCGGTCACAACCAGTGCCAGCAGCGCCAGCAGCACGCGCTGGCGGTAGGGGCGAACGAACTGCCAGGCCAGGCGCAAGGCGCGGCGTGGGCGAGCATCGGAGTGAGGCATGGGGGTTATCACAAAAAGGTGGGCCCTCCAGCCTACCACTCATCCCCCCTCATGGAACTGCCGCAGGCTGCTATAGCCTATCGATCTAACCCTGGTATGGAGCTTTTGCGCCGTATCTGTTGCACTGTGCCTGCCTGGCCCGCGAGAGGCTTGTCACCGCCTGGTCATGGCGCAGGGTTAACCTGATTCCGTCACTGAAGAGGAGACCATGCATGAACGTGCAATCCAACCACGACCACCACGCCAAGCCTGGGTGCGCACCGCAGCAAAAGGTCGCCGGCGCCCTGATCGACGCACAGGGGCGTGAGGTACCCATCACCGAGCAGATGATCCAGCAGGCCTGCAAAGCCCTGGAAGAAAGCCGGGTGGAACGCGTACGCAAGGACTGATTGGCGAATTTCTGTAACCCGGCACCTGTGCCGGGTTTTTTTCGCCCGCTAGATGGCGATGTTCGCCACCCCCTGCTCGGCTGCTTTCAAACCAGCCTTGCGCCCAACGCCCCTACCATCTGCACCAATTGCGGCGAGTCTCCACGCACATGAACGGCCAGGCCCTCGATTTCCCGACGCGGCGGGTAGTGCTTGCGCAGCTGGTCGAACGCTGCGCGTTGCCGTTGGCTGTCGTCACTGAGGCTGCGGCGCAAATCCGCATCGTCGCGGCGTGGGTCATAGACCGCACGGCACAGGGTAGCCAGTGCCCATTGCAGATCCGCACCGGCATCCAGCTCGATCTGCGCCAGCGGCGGGCGTGGCAGCAGGTCGGCCAGCGCCACCTGCTCATCAACGCCCAAGTAGCGGCACAGCGCCTGGTAGATCTGTGCGGTACCGCGCTGGCGGCCATCAAGGCTGTAGCCTGCGATATGCGGGGTGGCCAGCGTGCACAGGTCGGCCAATGGCAGGTCGACCTCCGGCTCCCCTTCCCACACGTCCAATACAGCGTGCACATCGGCACGCGCGTTCAGCAGTTCGCGCAAGGCTGCATTGTCGATCACGGGCCCGCGGCTGGCATTGAGCACCCAGGCACCGGGGCGCAGGCGGGCCAGTTGCGGCTGGCCGAGCAGATGCCAGGTAGGGCAATCCCCGCCGCGCTGCAGGGGCGTATGCAGGCTGATCACATCGCAGTGTTCCAGGATGGCATCAAGGCTGACGTAATCACCGTCCTCGGCAGCCTGGCGCGGCGGGTCGCACACCATGACCTTCCACCCCAGGCCACGCAGTACGCGCACCAGCCGCCCGCCCACCTCACCGGCGCCCACCACACCGTAGACCTTGTCAGGCAGCGCAACCCCTTCGAGGTCGGCAAGTGTCAGCAGGCTGCCCAATACGTAATCCACCACGCCTCGGGCATTGCAGCCAGGGGCGCTGCTCCAGCGGATACCGGCTTCGGTAAAGTAATCGAGGTCGAGGTGGTCGGTGCCAATGGTGCACGTACCCACGAAGCGCACGCGGCTGCCTTCAAGCAGTTGGCGATCCACCTTGGTGACGGAGCGTACCAGCAGAATGTCGGCATCCCTGACGCTGGCAGCATCGAGCCCCCGCCCTGGGTATCGGCGTATCTCGCCGAAGCCCTGGAAGAATGCATCGAGCAGCGGGATATTCTCGTCGGCAACTATCAGCATGGCGCTCTCCTGTCTGGGGAGCGCAGTGTAGGCGCAACGCGGGGTGTGTTCCAGAGCGCTTCAGTCGGCTTTCTTGCGGATCCAGTACAGGAAGGTGCCAGCCTCTTCCTGTTGCTGCAGCAGTTCGTGGCCAAGAAAGTTGCAGAACTTGGGGATGTCGCGGCGCGTGGAGGGGTCGGTGGCGATGACCTTGAGCAGGCCGCCTGCGGCCAGATCACGCACGTGCTGGTGCAGCATCATCACCGGTTCAGGGCAATTCAGGCCCGTGGCGTCGAGGGTGGCATCAGGGGTGAAGTCGGTCATGGAGGGCTCCGCAAAATGATTGCCATTGTCGCGCATTGTTCGGTGTGGACCAAGCTGGATGGTGCTCGCCTCGATAATGGTTTTGCCTGCAAGACCAAGCACCACCGCCCAAACCAAGGCAAGCCCGTGGTTACCATCACTGGCGCGGTTTCAGATCCAACCGGCGCAAGTGACACGTCACTTCCTCACGGTCATGGTAAAGCTGCTTGCAAGCAATCGACACCTTCACCTTGCTCGCCTTGAACGTCGCCTCCATCCGATCCAGCAACCGCCGCACCTCTGCATACCGCTGCTTCATCGGCAACTTGAGGTTGACTACCGCCTCCCGACACAGCCCTTCCCCTAACCACGTCTCGATCAACGAAGTGGTCCGCGCCGGTTTCTCGACGATGTCACACACCATCCAGTCCACCGCCTGCTTCGGCCGCCAGGTGAAACCATCGGCCATCAAATGCTGTACCAACCCCGTGTCCATGAGGCTTTCTGCCATAGGCCCGTTATCGATGGCCGTGACCAGCATGCCCCGTCGCACCAGCTGATACGTCCAGCCGCCAGGCGAAGCACCCAGGTCCACCCCCGTCATGTCGTCGCCCAGGCGCTGCTCCCACTGGTCCCGCGGGATGAACTGGTGCCAGGCTTCTTCCAGCTTCAACGTCGAACGGCTGGGCGCCTCGCGGGGGAACTTCAGGCGCGGGATGCCCATTGGCCAAAGCGCGCTGTTGGCAGGCGGTGCACTCCCGGCAAACACCCGTCGGCCGCTGATGAAGGTCAGCAGCAAGCGCGGGCGTGAGGTGTCCTCGACCAGCCGGCCAGCCTTCTCCAGCGCCTTGCGCAACGGCGCCTCGAACTTGCGGCAGAACGTGGACAGTTCCTTGCCGTCATTGCTGTCCAGCACTTCCAGCCAAAGGCTGCCGAACACTGGCTGGCCCGCCAGCTGCTCCAGCAGCACACTGATACGGTCGGTTTCCGGCAACTCGATGTACCCACCACATGCCCACTGCCGCGCAAAGATCAGCTGGCTGAAGCGCAGCGCGCCCATCAGCCGCTCGGCAGCGCCCGCCTCGCTACAGACGAACTCGGCGCAGGCGCCATGCGCCTTGCCCTTGGCGTAACCGGCGATGCCCGCACGGGCAGCATGCTCGCTGATCTCGGCGCACACCTCGCCCTCGAAACCGGGCCGGCAATGCATGAACAGGGTATTCATCTCTCACTCCACGACGGCTGGCGCACCCAAGGCGCCGGCGGGGCCGCGATGATAAAGGAAGTTCGGAACCTGCGACATGCCCCGCCGGTCCAGAAAAGGGTCAGGTAACGCAAACCGGACTAACCTGACCATTCAGCCAGGCCCGTGCCGTGCGGGCTGGTACACAGCGGTGCTACCGGCAACCCTTTGAGTCGTTGCCCGGCACCGGCGCAGAAGGAGTTGGCAATGCCCTCGCTCGATAGCCTGAAAACCCTCAAGCCGCTACAAGTCGGCAACCAGACCTACCACTATTTCAGCCTTGCCGAGGCCGCCCGCCAGTTGGGTGACCTGCAGCGCCTGCCCATGTCGCTGAAAGTGCTGCTGGAAAACCTGCTGCGCTGGGAGGACGGCAAAACCGTCACCCGCGACGACCTGCAAGCGCTGGCCCAGTGGCTGACCGAGCGCCGCTCGGACCGCGAGATCCAGTATCGCCCTGCGCGCGTGCTGATGCAGGACTTTACCGGCGTCCCTGCAGTGGTCGACCTGGCCGCCATGCGCGCGGCCATGGCCAAGGCCGGCGGTGACCCGCAACGCATCAACCCGCTGTCGCCAGTGGACCTGGTTATTGACCACTCGGTGATGGTCGACCACTACGGCACTGCACAGGCCTTTGGCGAAAACGTCGACATCGAAATGCAGCGTAACGGCGAGCGCTACGCATTCCTGCGCTGGGGCCAAAGTGCCTTCGACAACTTCAGCGTGGTACCACCGGGCACCGGCATCTGCCACCAGGTCAACCTTGAATACCTGGGCCGTACGGTCTGGACCCGCGAGGCGGACGGCCGTACCTACGCGTTCCCCGACACGCTGGTGGGCACCGACTCGCACACCACCATGATCAATGGCCTGGGCGTGCTGGGCTGGGGTGTGGGCGGCATCGAAGCGGAAGCGGCGATGCTCGGCCAGCCGGTGTCGATGCTGATACCGCAGGTGATTGGCTTCAAGCTGACCGGCAAGCTGCGCGAAGGCATCACCGCCACCGACCTGGTGCTGACGGTGACCCAAATGCTGCGCAAGAAAGGTGTGGTGGGCAAGTTCGTCGAATTCTACGGCGACGGCCTGGCCGAGTTGCCCCTGGCCGACCGTGCAACCATCGCCAACATGGCACCAGAATACGGCGCCACGTGCGGTTTCTTCCCGGTCGATGATGTAACCCTGGACTACCTGCGGCTGTCGGGCCGGCCGGCTGCCACCGTGGAACTGGTGGAGCACTACTGCAAGGCCCAGGGGCTGTGGCGCCTACCGGGCCAGGAACCGTTGTTCAGCGACACGCTGGCCCTGGACATGCACGATGTGGAATCCAGCCTGGCAGGGCCCAAGCGCCCGCAGGATCGGGTAGCACTGGGCCAGGTCAGCCAGGCCTTCGACCACTTCATCGAACTGCAGCCCAAACCGCTTGCCCGCGAAGTCGGGCGGCTGGAGAGCGAGGGCGGCGGCGGCGTGGCCGTTGGCAATGCTGACCAGGCCGGCGAAATCGACTACAGCCACCAAGGGCAGACCCACACACTGCGCGACGGCGCCGTGGTCATTGCGGCCATCACCTCCTGCACCAACACGTCCAACCCCAGCGTCATGATGGCGGCAGGCCTGGTTGCCAAAAAGGCCCTGGAAAAAGGCCTGCAACGCAAGCCGTGGGTCAAAAGCTCGCTGGCCCCTGGTTCGAAGGTGGTCACGGAGTACTTCCACGCGGCCGGGCTTACGCCCTACCTCGACGAACTGGGCTTCGACCTGGTGGGCTATGGCTGCACCACCTGTATCGGTAACTCCGGGCCGCTGGACGAACCGATTGAAAAAGCCATTGCCAACGCCGACCTGACCGTCGCCTCGGTGCTGTCGGGCAACCGCAACTTCGAAGGCAGGGTGCACCCACTGGTCAAGACCAACTGGCTGGCCTCCCCGCCCCTGGTGGTGGCCTATGCCCTGGCTGGCAGTGTGCGCGTGGACCTGACCAAGGACCCGCTGGGCACCGACAAGCATGGCCAACCTGTCTACCTGAAGGACATCTGGCCCACCCAGCAGGAAGTGGCTGCTGCGGTAGCCAAGGTCGATACCGCGATGTTCCACAAGGAGTACGCCGAGGTGTTTGCCGGCGATGCACAGTGGCAGGCTATCGAAGTGCCGCAGGCAGCGACCTATGTGTGGCAAGACGACTCCACCTATATCCAGCACCCGCCCTTCTTCGAGGGGATCGAGGGCCCCGCCCCGCAGATCACCGACATCCGTGGCGCGCGCATACTGGCGCTGTTGGGCGACTCGGTCACCACCGACCACATCTCGCCCGCGGGCAACATCAAGGCCGACAGCCCGGCAGGGCGTTATTTGCGTGACAAAGGGGTGGAACCCAGGGATTTCAACTCCTACGGATCGCGCCGCGGCAACCACGAAGTGATGATGCGGGGCACCTTTGCCAACATCCGTATCCGCAATGAAATGCTTGGCGGCGAGGAAGGCGGTAACACCTTGTACGTACCCACGGGTGAGAAACTGTCCATATACGATGCCGCCATGCGCTACCAGCAGGACGGCACGCCGCTGGTGGTGATTGCCGGCCAGGAGTACGGCACTGGCTCCAGCCGCGACTGGGCGGCCAAGGGCACCAACCTGCTGGGGGTCAAGGCTGTGCTTGCCGAGAGCTTCGAGCGTATCCACCGCTCAAACCTGGTCGGCATGGGCGTGCTCCCCCTGCAGTTCAAGGCTGGGCAAGACCGCAAGCAGCTGGGCCTCACCGGCAGGGAGCAGGTCGAGCTAACCGGCCTTGAAGGCGTGCACATTCACCCCGGCATGAGCTTGCCACTGCGCATCACCCGCGAGGATGGGCAACAGCTGGACATCGAGGTGTTGTGCCGCATCGACACCCTCAATGAAGTGGAATACTTCAAGGCCGGCGGCATTCTGCATTACGTGTTGCGCCAACTCATAGCGGCGTGAAGGCAATGGGGCATCTGCGCCTTCCGCGCAGGTGCCCCGACAATCAACGCAATGAATAGTTCACCGCGCCATCACTTAAACGCAATAAAAAGCGCGTTATTGCGGCTATCAGCTGCGAACTTTCACGTTCGGTAATTCAAGTGCTTCACTGGCGTATTGCCTTGGATCAACCCCTGCAAATATTCCCTCAACAAAACACGCGGCGTGCCGATAGCCCTCCAAAGCCCCGCGGACATCCAAGCCATGCGTAACAACCAGCCGATTACCCAGAGAGAACGGACTTTCCCTGCCAAGCAGCGGTTGATCTCCACCACCAATGCCAAAGGCGTTATTACCTACTGCAACGATGCGTTCATCGAAATCAGCGGTTTTACCCGCGATGAGCTGATGGGTGCGCCGCATAACCTGGTCCGTCACCCCGACGTGCCGCCCGCCGTCTTTGCCCACATGTGGCAAACCCTCAAGCAGGGCCAGCCCTGGATGGGTATCGTCAAGAACCGCTGCAAGACCGGCGACCATTACTGGGTCAATGCCTATGTCACACCGGTTTTCGAAAACAACGAGGTTGTCGGTTTCGAATCGGTCAGGGTCAAGCCGACCGCTGAGCAGATCCGCCGCGCCGAGGCGTTGTACAAGCGCATCAACCAGGGCAAACCCGCAGTTCCGCGCCGCGACCGCTGGCTGCCGGTGCTGCAGGACTGGCTGCCGTTCATTCTGATCAGCCAGATCGGCTTCCTGATTGGCATATGGCTGGGGCACTCTTGGGGGTTCGCGTTGGCCGCGGCGCTTTCCGTGCCCCTGGGCCTGCTGGGCCTGACCTGGCAGCAGCGCGGGCTCAAGCGCCTGCTGCGCCTGGCTGAACAGACCACGTCCGACCCACTGATCGCGCAAATGTACACCGACAGCCGCGGGGTGCAGGCACGCCTGGAAATGGCCATGCTGAGCCAGGACGCACGCATGAAAACCTGCCTGACCCGCCTGCAGGATACCGCCGAGCACTTGAGCGATCAGGCGCGTCAATCCGATGTACTGGCACACAAGAGCTCTTCGGGGCTGGAACGCCAGCGGGTGGAAACCGAGCAGGTTGCTGCCGCCGTCAACCAGATGGCCGCCACTACCCAGGAAGTGGCCAACCACGTGCAACGCACCGCCGATGCCACCCAGGAGGCCAACCGCCTTACTGGCCAGGGTCGGCAGATTGCGGGTGAAACCCGTGAAGCTATCGAGCGCCTGTCGGCGGCAGTTGGCGAAACCGGGCAGACCGTGACTCAGCTGGCCAAGGACAGCGACGAGATCGGCGGCGTGGTGGATGTGATCAAAGGCATTGCCGACCAGACCAACCTGCTGGCCCTCAACGCAGCCATCGAGGCAGCGCGCGCGGGTGAGATGGGGCGTGGTTTCGCGGTGGTCGCCGATGAGGTGCGCCAGTTGGCCCAGCGTACTGCCGAGTCCACTGGGCAGATCCACAGCCTGATCGCCAAGCTGCAACAGACCGCCAGCAATGCCGTCACCACCATGGAAAGCGGCCACCGTCAGGCGCAGGAGGGGGTGGATCGGGTGATGCAGGCCGACGAGGCACTGGTGGGCATCAGTGAGGCGGTGGCCAACATCACCGACATGGCCACACAGATTGCTGCCGCAACCGAAGAACAGACCGCAGTGGCCGACGAGATCAGCCGCAACATCAGCACCATTGCCGACCTTGCTGACCAAACGGCCGAGCAGGCGCAACATTCGGCGCTGTTGAGCGAGGAGCTGAACACCACTGCCGGCAGCCAGTATTCGCTGGTGGAGCGGTTCAACCGCTGATTCCGGTGCCTCAGGCGCCCGTTATCGGGCGCCCCTGCAGGCGTTACCAGTCGAGTTGCAGACCGCTCTGGAAATAGCGTTCCTCGCCAGAAAGCGGGTCGACAAAACGCAAGCTCTGAGCCAATAGCTTCAGCGGTTGCTGGTAATCATCTTCGACAGTGCGCAGGTGGGGGTAGAAAGGATCGTTGCTGATACCCGCCCCCAACGCGGCCATGTGAACCCGCAGTTGGTGGGTCTTGCCAGTTACCGGGGACAGGCCGTAGCGCCATAGCCCGCCATTCTTTTCCAGCACCTCAGCCACGGTTTCGCTGTTGGCCTGCCCGTCCACCTCATGCATGCGGAAAAACGGCTCACCGTGCTCCAGACGGCTTTTATGCACCAGCGGAAAGCTGTGCTGCGGCATGGCGGCGGCAATGGCCTGATAGCGTTTTTCGATACGCCGCTCAGGGAACAGCCGCTGGTAGGCGCTGCGGGAGTTCGGGTTGGCAGAAAACAGCACCAGGCCCGCAGTATGGCGGTCTATCCGGTGCAACGGGACCAGGTTCGGATTGCCGAGGCGGCGGATCAAGCGGCGCAGCAGCGTTTGCTCCACGTATTCGCCGCCAGGTGTCACGGGCAGGAAATGCGGTTTGTCGGCCACCACAAGGTGTTCGTCAGCATGCAGCACCACTTCCTGGGCAGGGATGACCCGCTCATTGGGCACCTCGCGAAAATAATGCAGGCGCATGCCCCGCTTGTACGGCAGGCTGGCCGCTACCGGCCGCCCCTGCGCATCCAGCACCCGGCCACGGGCAAAACGGTCGAGCCACTGGCTACGGTCGATGGCCTTGAAGTGATCGCACAAGCAGTCGAGCACGGTTGCCCAGCCCCCCGGTGGCAAGCACACCGTGCTGGCTTGCTGCTGGGCGGGGTCGAAGGGCGTGGTCATGGCATGGCTCGAAGCGGGTAAGGCCGCGCATTATCCCCCATGCCTGCGCTGTCAGCCAGCCTGGGCCAACGCCTCGCTGCGTGCCTTCAACCACCGCAACACCTGCACGGGCTCCCAGCGCCCCGGGTCGTAGAGGGCGTACAGCAGCCCCTCATAACCCACCACATCGAGGCCACGGTGGTACCCCGCACGCTGGAACAAGGCCTCGATCTCGGCAAAACAGGTATTGAAATGCACTTTGCCAAAAGGCGTGAGGTTGTCGGTCACCAGCCCTTCGAGGCGCAGCTCCAGGACAGCGTCGGCCACCCGCTCGACAGGCATGCGGTTGACGCTGTACTTCAATTGCTCGACATTGAGCATGGATTCACCTCGATACTGTATTTATATACAGCATACGAACATCCCTCCGTGGTCGTCAATGCACCCTATTGCAGGCCGGGCAGGTAACCGCTGCCCTTGCGTATGGTCAACACCTGCCGCCTTGGCGCCCCACGGCTGACTGACAGGTGCACCCACTTGTCGAACTCCAGAATCAGCTGGTCGAACCCAATGGGGCTGTCGCAGATGCGCTGTACTGTTTCACGCGGGCATACCTCGATGACCGTGAAATCGGCCGCAAGCCCCTGCACATGCTGGCTTTTGGCGGAGCCACCAATCAACGTGTTAAGGCGCTCGCTGCGGTAGCCACTGCTAATGATGATGGGGGCGTCGAACAGCGCGCGCACCTGCTCGAGGGTGTTGCACAGCAGTTTGAGATTGTCGACCACAGGGCGTGGCGGGGTGTTGTCGAACCCGTCCCGGGCGGCTAGCTGGGACACGATCATTTCCCTGAGGGTGAAGTGCGGGGTAAGCAGCATGACAGGCGATTCCGATGAAGGTTGACTAGGTCGGCACCCGTGTGCCGCCGGCCAATCATTCACCCAACACCGCCCACTTGGAGCAGGGTCAGGGATCCTCCAGGGGCCTCATTGCTCCAGGAAAGCCACGACCTGTTCGGCATCGAATGGCCAGTGCAACTCACCCCCGTTGTCGCAACGGCGCAACACCGGGATGACCAGCCCGTAGCGCTCGAACAGCGCCTCGTTGTCGGCAATGTCCACCAGCTCGACCAACAGGCCATGGTCGACGAAAGGCATCAGCACAGCCTCCGCCACCTCGCACAGGTGGCAGCCAAGGGTGCCGAACAATTGGCATTCAGGCAGCATGGGGCGGGCTCCGTTGCATGTGCAGAACGCTATTCTAGGCCGTTAACGCTGCCCCTGCACCCGAACCTGATCAATCCTGGGTAGTGGCGCCGATGCGGTGCAGCGACAGGTCAGCCCCCTCGAATTCCTGCTCGTGGCTCAAGCGCAAGCCAAGCACGGCGCGCACCGTGCCATACACCGCAAACCCACCGGCCAGCGCCACCACCACCCCGGCCAGGGTACCCAACAGCTGGCTCCACAGGCTGACCCCCCCCAAACCACCCAACGCGGTCTGGCCGAAGATGCCACACGCCACCCCACCCCAGACCCCACACAGGCCGTGCAAGGGCCACACGCCCAGTACGTCATCGATCTTCCAGCGGTTCTGCGCGGCGGTGAAGGTCCAGACGAACAGCACACCGGCCACCAGGCCGGTCGCCAGTGCACCGGCCGGGTGCATCACGTCAGAACCCGCACAGATGGCAACCAGCCCCGCCAGCGGCCCGTTATGCAGGAACCCTGGGTCATTGCGCCCGGCCAGCAGTGCCGACAAGGTGCCACCCACCATGGCCATCAGCGAGTTGATCGCCACCAGCCCGCTGACCCCTTGCAGCGTCTGAGCGCTCATCACATTGAAGCCGAACCAGCCGATGATCAGGATCCACGAGCCCAGCGCCAGGAACGGTATGCTGGAAGGCGCAAATGCCACTAGGCGGCCGTCCCGATAACGCCCACGGCGTGGCCCCAACAGCACGACTGCGGCCAGTGCCAGCCAGCCGCCCATGGCATGCACCACGATGGAGCCGGCGAAATCGTGAAACGGTGCAGCAAACCGGGCCTGCAGCCAAGCTTGTACACCCAGGTTGCCATTCCAGACCATGCCTTCGAAGAACGGGTAGACGAATGCCACGATCACTGCCGTGGCGCACAACTGCGGTACAAACCGTGCTCGCTCAGCGATACCGCCCGAAATAATTGCCGGGATCGCAGCAGCAAAGGTCAGCAGGAAGAAACACTTGACCAGCGCATACCCCTGGTCAGCGGCGAGCGCGGCCGCCGGCTGGAAAAAATTCACGCCGTAGGCTATCCAGTAACCGATGAAGAAGTACACCAGCGCCGAAACGGCGAAGTCGCTAAGGATCTTTGACAATGCGTTGACCTGGTTCTTGTAACGCACCGTGCCCACTTCAAGAAACGCGAAGCCGGCGTGCATGGCCAGCACCAGAATGGCCCCCATCAGAATGAACAGGGTGTTGGAACCGTGGACCAGTGAGTCCATCGCGCTGAGCGGATTTTCCATGGGGTTGGCAGACCTGCGAAAAAGCACCAGGACAGCTCATGGGGCCGCAGGCATGCACCATCACGGTGCCGGTATGGTCCATTCCAGAAAATGGACCCGCGCTGCGAAGTCGCTCATGGCCGTCAAGGCGAATTGGGTTAGGGTTTAGCGCCAGGGCCTCGGATGGGCGCCCCTGATCGGCGCAAACAGGGCTTGCAGCGCACCATGGCGAAGCAGCCCTCAGGCAAACCCATAGCAAAGGTCATACCAGCTGACACACTTGAACCTTCGGGTGTGCCATCACTCGAAGTACCATCATTGATTGACAGGGAGAGACACATGGCCAGCAAATCGGCAAAGCATGCACAAGAAGTACTGATGGCTGACTTCCAGGCCTTGGTGCGCGACACGGAAAAGTTGCTGGCCGACACTGCCAACCTGGCAGGCGACCAGGCTGACGAATTGCGCGAGCAGATCCATGAGCGTCTGGCCCAGGCCCGCGAAACCCTGCACGAGACACAGGAGTCGGTGCGTGAGCGTGGTGAAGCAGCGCTCGGCACGGCCGAACTGTATGTTCAGGAAAAGCCCTGGCACGCTATCGGCATCGCCGCGGGCGTGGGGCTGTTGATCGGCTTGCTGGCCAACCGGCGTTAAGGGGTCTACATGGACAATGATGCTGTAGGTGCCGGCGCCGCAGGTCGGCGCCTGGGTGCCGCCATCCTCGGACTTTTGCATAACCACATCGAACTGCTCGGCATTGAACTGCAAGAGCAGAAAGGCCGTACGTTGCGCCTGTTGCTGTTCGCAGGCCTGGCCTTGGTCTTTGCATTGTTGCTGCTGACGGCCCTCTCCGGCCTGCTATTGGTACTGCTGTGGGACAGTTATCGCCTGGCCGGCATTATTGGCCTGTGCGTGTTCTACGGCCTGGCAGCGGTCTACTGCGGCCTGCGCCTGAAGGCCGCGGTGTTCGATGAATCGTCGCCCTTCCATGCCACTCTCGAAGAACTTGCCAAGGACAGGGAGCGCCTTCTGCCATGAACCTGCCAGAACTGCCCACCTCGCGAAACCCTAAAGAATTGCGTAAAGCGTTGTTGCGCTTGCGCATGGAGATGAACCGCCAGGAAATTCGCCACGAAACCGGCCAACTGCTTGAGCCGGTACGCCGCATGCGCGGCATGGGCGGCTCACTGCAGGCAGGCCTTGGCATCAAGCATGCACCCTTGTGGGGGATCGGCGCAGTCGTCGCGCTGGGCTTTCTGACCGGCAAGGGTGTTCGCAGCGGCAGCCTGCCACGCCTCGTACGCCTGGGCACCAGCTTGTTGCCGTTGGTGCGCCTTTACCTTCAGGGCAATCGCCGCGCCTGAAGACCAGGCATACGCACATCCACCAAACCTGCGGCCTTGCACGGCCGCCGGCAGCGCGTATGCTTGGCCTTTGGACTCACAGGAGACCGCGCCTTGGACTGGCATACCCTGCTCACCCGCGAACGCCTAGGCAAAGCCCAGTACAGTGCCGATGAACTTGGCCGAAGCCCCTTCCACAAAGACCATGATCGCATCATCTTCTCTGGCGCATTCCGCCGCTTGGGGCGCAAAACCCAGGTTCATCCGGTCACCAGCAACGATCATATCCACACGCGCCTTACCCACTCGCTGGAAGTCAGCTGCGTGGGCCGCTCACTGGGTATGCGGGTAGGCGAAACCTTGCGTAACAGCCTGCCGGACTGGTGTGCACCCAGCGACCTGGGGATGATCGTGCAGTCAGCCTGCCTGGCCCATGACATCGGTAACCCACCGTTCGGCCACTCAGGCGAAGATGCTATCCGCCACTGGTTCCAGCAGGCTGCGGGGCGCGGCTGGCTGGACGACATGAGCGATGATGAGCGCGCCGACTTTCTCAACTTCGAAGGTAACGCCCAGGGCTTCCGGGTGTTGACCCAGCTGGAATATCACCAGTTCGACGGCGGCACCCGCCTTACTTACGCCACGCTCGGCACCTACCTCAAGTACCCTTGGAGCGCTCGCCACGCCGACGCGCTGGGTTACAAGAAGCATAAATTCGGCAGCTACCAAAGCGAGCTGCCCTTGCTCGAGCAAATTGCGCGCAAACTGGGTTTGCCACTGCTTGAGGACCAACGCTGGGCACGCCACCCGCTGGTTTACCTGATGGAAGCAGCCGACGACATCTGCTATGGGCTGATCGACCTGGAAGACGGCCTGGAGATGGACTTGCTGCAGTACGCAGAAGTAGAAGCCCTGCTGCTGGACCTGGTGGGCAATGACCTGCCGGAAACCTATCGGCAGCTGGGGCCAAATGACTCCCGTCGGCGCAAGCTGGCGATCCTGCGCGGCAAAGCCATCGAGCACCTGACCAACGCCGCAGCCTACGCCTTTGTCGAACAACAGCAGGCGCTGCTGGCCGGCCGCCTGCCTGGCGATCTGGTCGAGCACATGCACGGCCCAGCCCAACGCTGCGTGCTGCAGGCAAAAGCGATGGCGCGCAACAAGATATTCCAGGATAAACGCAAGACGCTGCACGAAATCGGTGCCTACACCACGCTCGAAATTCTGCTCAATGCCTTCTGTGGGGCGGCGCTTGAGCAGCATGGTGGGCGCAGCCCTTCCTTCAAGAGCCGCCGCGTGCTGGACCTGCTGGGCAGCAATGCACCCGACCCTCACGGCTCGCTGTATGGCGCTTTCTTGCGCATGATCGACTTCATCGCGGGCATGACGGACAGCTACGCCAGCGAAATGGCACGGGAGATGACGGGGCGCTCTGGCCCGCCGTAAGGCAGGGCCCCTGCGGCGTGGCACGGCCGTGCCGCAGGCTCCAGCTAGGAAACTTCCTACAACTTGAGCGCACTATTAAACATCGAGCATAAATCCCAATGAAAAGTTACCAAACACCTTTTGACTTCCTCCATTAATCGGCTGTTACGTAGCCTCTTTTGTTTTATCCTGTAAGCCGTTTCCCATAAACAAAGAATGGGCAATCCTCACGTTACCCACGACTTCCATCTGCGATAAGGTGCCGCCTGTCACCCTCATAGAACGCAGGGAAGTTGAACATGCACTCCATATTTATCGTCGACGATCATCCCGTGATCCGGTTGGCCGTTCGTATGCTTCTGGAAAACCAGAATTACCGGGTCGTCGGGGAATCGGACAACGGCGTCGACGCCATGCAGATGATTCGCGAAACCACACCCGACCTGGTCATTCTCGACATCAGCATCCCCAAGCTTGACGGGCTGGAGGTGCTGGCGCGTTTTCAGTCCATGGCACTGCCCTTGAAGGTGCTGGTTCTCACTGCGCAATCACCTGCACTGTTTGCCGTGCGCTGCATGCACTCCGGCGCGGCCGGGTACGTGTGCAAGCAGGAAGACCTGGGCGAATTGCTCAGCGCAATCAAGGCGGTGCTGGCAGGCTATAACTATTTCCCCAGCCAGGCGATCAAATACCCCCACACTGCCGACAACGATCTCGAACTTCTGCGCCACGTCAATGACCGCGAGTTGATGGTATTGCAACTCTTCGCCCAGGGGCGCAGTAACAAGGACATTGCCAAGGGCATGTTTCTGAGCAGCAAAACTGTCAGCACCTATAAAAAGCGCCTGATGCACAAACTTCAAGTCAACACATTGGTCGACCTGATCGAAGTGGCCAAGCGCAACGCACTGGTCTGAGGGCAGCATGGTGCGCCTTCTCGCTTGCTGTCTGCTGCTCGTGCTCCTGCTGCCCGGTGCCCTGACCCAAGCACAGCAGCGGGAGGTGGCGCCCTATACGCTGCTGGCACGGTCGACTGCACAGCCGGCGCAGCCGGCATTCACCCCTGAGCAGCAACAGTGGCTGCTCAGCCGCGACGAACTGGTGCTGGGCACCTCGGCACCCGACTACCCGCCCTTTGACATCAGCAGCGGCGCCCGTGACTACCAGGGCCTCACTGCCGAGTATGCGAGCCTGATCGGCGACGCACTTGGGCTGCCGATCCGCGTCATGCGCTACCCGGACCGTCAAGCGGCCCTTCAAGCACTGAAGGATGGCGACATCGATCTACTGGGCAGTGCCAACGGTTACGACGCCGTGTATGACGGGTTGCGGCTCTCCCATGCGTACGCCATCGACCAACCCGTGCTGGTGACCCGTGAGGACGAGCAGCGCGCACTGGACACAGGGCTGGGTGGCATGCGGCTGGCCATGCTCTACCATTACCTGCCGCGCAAGGAAGTACTCAGCGCCTACCCCCAGGCGCAGCTCATGGCATTCGGGTCCACGAGCGAAGCACTCAACGCCGTGGCCTTCGGCCAGGCCGATGTGTTTATCGGCGATACCATTTCTACCCACTACCAACTCAGCCGTGGGCAACTGCCCCGTTTGCGCATGGCGAGCTTCAGCAAGCATGAAGCGCTCGGGTTCGGCTTCGCGCTGCGTCAGCAGGACGCACTGCTGCTGGGGTTGGTCAACGCTGTGCTGGACAACCAGCCCGCCGCCATTCGCTCGAGCATTTTCAAGCGCTGGAGCCCTGGCAGCGACCTGCTGCTCACCGATCGCAAGCTGCAGCTGACCAGTGCGCAAGCCCAATGGCTGAAGCGCCACCCCGTGATGCGTGTCACCGTAGATGACACCGCTGCCCCCCTGTCGTACTTCGATGGGTCGGGGCATTTTCGCGGCATCACCGCCGACCTGCTCGAACTGATCAGCCTGCGCACCGGGCTGCGCTTTGAGGTTGAGCGCGCCAGCGGCATCGCCGACATGCTGTCCAGGATCAAGGATGGCCGTGCCGATGTGATTGCTGCACTGGCAACCGGTGGCCCGGCCGAAGGCGACTTGCTGATAAGCCGAGCCTACCTCGAAAGCACCTATGTGCTGGTCAATCGCAAGCAGAAGCAAGCCCCAGTGTCACTGGACCAGATGCGCGGCAAGCGCATTGCAATCACCCGGTACAGCGGCCTGGACGACATGCTCTCACGCTATTACCCGGAAATAGGCTGGGTGGAAACCGAAAGCCCGTTCTATTCGATGGCGCTGCTCAACAGTGGCGCCGTCGATGCCGTCATTACCACCCTGATCGACGCCAACCATGCACTGGCAATCAACCCTGAGCTGGTCATCCGTACGACGGTTGGCCGCAACCCTGCCAGCTTCGCCATGGCGACCAGCGCCCCTTCGCAACTGTTGATCTCCATTCTGGACAAGGCGCTGCTGAGCATCTCTCCAGAGGAACTGGGGGTCATCAACAACCGCTGGCGCGGCTACAGCCTGCAGGACGAAGGCAGCAGCGGGGAATTGCGTCGGTTGGCCGTGCCGGTGGTACTGGCCAGTGCAGTGCTCCTGCTGCTCGCGCTGCTCTGGAATGCGCGGTTACGCTGCCAGATTCGCCAGTGTCAGCGGGCCGACCGGGCACTGAACGATCAGCTGGCGTTCATGCGGGCACTGCTCAACGGCACGCCACACCCCATGTATGTGCGCGATCGCAGCGGTTGCCTGCAAAGCTGTAACTACAGCTATCTCGAAGCGGTCCAGGCCAGCGCCGAAGAGGTGATCGGCAAGCAGCTTGAGAACAGCCTGTTCGCCGACTGCGAGCAGACTCGGCAGATCCAGGCGGATTACCGCAAGGTCATGGCGGCCGGCTCGCCGATGATCATGGACCGCCCGCTGCGCATCAAGGACCGGGAGATCACCATTTATCACTGGATTCTCCCCTACCGCGACTCCCTGGGCGAGGTCCAGGGGATCATTGGTGGGTGGATCGACATCAGTGATCGTCGCCAGCTGGTCAACGAACTGCGTCAAGCGAAGCAGCAGGCCGATGACGCAAACCGTGCCAAAAGCACCTTCCTGGCCACCATCAGCCATGAAATCCGCACACCCATGAACGCGGTGATCGGCATGCTCGAACTGGCGGTGAAACGCGCCGATCAAGGCCGCGTCGACCGCAACGCCCTGGAGCTGGCCTACCACTCAGCCAAAGACCTGCTGGGCCTCATTGGCGATATCCTCGACATCATACGGATTGAGTCCGGCCACTTGACCTTGGTGCCCGAGGCGGTCGACCTGGCCGCACTGGTCGAGTCCGTGGGGCGTATATTTGAAGGGCAGGCGCGGCAAAAAGGGCTTGCACTCGAAGTAATCATCGAGCCTGGCGCACGCTGCCACGCCCTGCTTGATCCACTTCGTTTCAAGCAGGTCTTGTCCAACCTGGTCAGCAATGCCATCAAATTCACGGAGCACGGCCATGTACGTATTCGTGTCAGCCTGCAAGACGGCGCCGACGGGGCTGGTGTGCTGGACCTGGAAGTGCGTGACAGTGGCATCGGCATCCCACCTGAGGACATCCAGCGGCTGTTCAACCCGTTCGTGCAGGCCAACCCTCACAGCCAGGGGGCCCGTGCCGGGACGGGCCTGGGGCTGACCATCTGCCGGAACCTGTGTGAAATGATGGGCGGTGACCTGGCCATCAAGAGCCTGGAGGGGGTGGGTACACAGGTCCGGTTGAAGATGCCGCTGCACAGGGTTGACGCAGCAGTCCAGCCGGCCCCTGTCAGCGAGCCGCTCGTGGTCCCAGACCCAGGCTTGCGCGTGCTGGTGATTGATGACCATCCAGCCAACCTGCAACTGATGGCACAGCAGTTGGGGTACCTGGGCATCGAGCACACCAGCGCGGGGGATGGTCGTGAAGGCCTCGCCACCTGGCGTGGAGGCGACTTCGACGTGCTGGTGCTCGACTGCAACATGCCCCACATGAACGGTTACCAACTGGCGGCGGCGGTACGCAATGAAGAACGCACTGCCGGGCGAGCGCGCTGTACCATCCTTGGCTACACCGCCAACGCGCAACCGGAGGTGCGGCGCAAATGCCTGAGCGCGGGCATGGATGACTGCCTGCTGAAGCCGATCAGCCTGGGCACCCTCAGCCAGCGCCTGGCCGGCATCCGGCCGCTTGACCGAAATAAAGCTCGCGCCAAGCCCTATCGCCTGGACGGGCTCACGGGCGTCGTGGGCCATGACCCGGCAGACCGCCTGCGGTTCATGCAAGCGCTGCAGCAAAGCCTGCAGGCCGACTTTGCCACCTTGATGGCGGCAGACCCTGAGCACGACGGCCCTGCCATCGCGGCGCAGGCACACAAGGTGCTGAGCGCTGCACGCATGCTCGAGGCCGGTGAACTGATGGACGCCTGTGAAGCGCTGGACCACCCGGGCATTACGCCTGTGCAACTGCGGCGCAAGCGTCAGGCGCTTGCGCGCCATATGCGAAGGGTTGAGCGGGCCCTCGCACGGGATCTGGAAACCTGTACGCAGGCAGGCACCTGAGCGCGTTAACTGATAGACTGCGCGGCGTTATTACCTAAGAGGATTGTTTCATGGCCACAAACCGCTCCCGTCGTCTGCGCAAAAAGCTGTGTGTCGACGAGTTTCAGGAATTGGGCTTCGAGCTGAACCTGGAATTCAAGGAAGATCTGGATGACCAGGCAATCGATGCTTTCCTCGACGCGTTCCTGGCAGAAGCCATGGACGCCAATGGCCTGGACTATGTAGGCGGTGACGATTTCGGCCTGGTGTGCTCGGTCAAACGTGGCTCGGTCAGCGAAGAACAGCGTGCCGCCGTAGAGTCCTGGCTCAAAGGCCGCAGCGAACTGACCAAAGTCGAAGTCAGCCCGCTGCTGGACGCCTGGTACCCGGAAAAGCCGATCAACAAGGCAGAATAATCCCTGTCTGACGTGATCGCAGCGCACGACCTCTAGCAACATCAAGGTGTGCATGTGGGGCTGCTTTGCAGCCATCGCCGGCAAACCGGCCCCCCACGGGTTCCCCACGAACCTTGCAGGGGCTGGCTTGCCGGCGATGTGCCGCGAAGCGGCCCCAACTCGTTTATATGACCCGGCTTTGCATACAGCGTGCATCGAACCTGACCCAACCAGGCAACGCTTGGGGCATAATGCGTATTCTTTAATCCTGGGGCCATCATCTTCTTATCGCCCCAATGCCCTTTCTCCTCGTTGTAGGGTATCCATCTATCATGATCAAAACGCTTCGCCCCCTCGTTCTCGCCGGCTTGCTGCTGCCGTTTGCACTGACCAGCCAGGCTGCTGCCGTCAATACCACCCTGCCCGCCAAAGTGCAGCAGGCCCTCAAGGCCAACAAACTGCAGGACAATGCCCTGTCGCTGGTCATGCTGCCGCTGGATGGGCCCGGTACCGCCACGGTGTTCAACGCCGATGTGTCGGTCAACCCGGCGTCGACCATGAAGCTGGTCACCACCTACGCAGCCCTTGAGCTGCTCGGCCCCACGTACCAGTGGAAAACCGAGTTCTACACGGATGGCCCTCTCAGCAATGGCGTGCTCAACGGCAACCTGTACCTTAAAGGTGGCGGTGACCCGAAGTTGAACATGGAAAAGCTGTGGCTGCTGATGCGTGACCTGCGTGCCAATGGCGTGCGCACCATCACCGGCGACCTGGTGCTGGACCGCAGCCACTTCGTGCAGCCTAACCTGCCGCAGTTCAACGACGACGGTGGCGATCAGAACAAGCCGTTCCTGGTCAAGCCCGACTCGCTGCTTATCAACCTCAAGGCGCTGCGGTTCGTGGCCCGCAACGATGGCGGCAAGGTCACCATCGCAGTTGAGCCGCCCATCGCCAGTATTCGCATCGACAACCAGGTCAAGGCGGTGGCGTCGAAGAGCTGCGCAGGCGACGTGCGCTACAACCCGGTACCCCAGGCCGACGGCATCAGCGTCACGGTCAGCGGCCAACTGGGCGACGGCTGCAACTCGCAAACCTACCTGTCGCTGCTCGATCACCCCACTTACGCTGCAGGCGCCGTGCGCGCCATCTGGGCAGAACTGGGCGGGACCATCCAGGGCGGCAACCGCGTCGAAAACGTCCCCAAAAGCGCCCGCCTGCTGGCGCGCGCATTTTCACCAGACCTGGTGGAAGTGATCCGCGACATCAACAAATACAGCAACAACACCATGGCTCAGCAGCTGTTCCTGAGCCTGGGCGCGCAGTTCCGTACCGATGCCGATGGCGATGACGCCCGCGCTGCGCAGCGTGTAGTGCGTCAATGGCTGGCCAAGAAAGGGATCACCGCCCCGCACCTGGTGATGGAAAACGGCTCTGGCCTGTCCCGCGCCGAGCGGGTCAGCACACGGGAAATGGCGGCAATGCTGCAGGCCGCCTGGCACAGCCCCTACGCTGCAGAGTTCATGAGTTCGATGCCACTGGTGGGCATGGATGGCACCATGCGCAAACGCCTCAAGCGTACGGCCATGGCCGGCGAAGGCCACATCAAGACCGGCACGCTCAATACGGTACGGGCCATTGCGGGTTTCAGCCGCGACAGCAACGGCCACACCTGGGCGGTGGCGGCGATCCTGAACGACCCTAAACCGTGGGGGGCCTCCCAGGTACTCGACCAGGTACTGCTGGACCTGTACCGCCAGCCAAAGCTGACCACCGGTACGGCGGCCAACTGATACCGCAGTGCCGGGCCCCGCTGATGGGGCCCGGCGTCACCCGGGTTCAGCGCAGTTGCAAGCGCCAGGCCCGGTGAATACGGTTGTTGCGCGCGAAATCAGGGTCAAGGGTCTGTGCCGTGATTTCTTCCACCGCATACCGCGCCGTCAAGTGCTCGTCCAGCTGAAACTTGCGGAAGTTGTTGGAGAAGTACAGCACACCACCTGTTGCCAGGCGCGCCATGGCCAGGTCCAGTAACTGAACGTGGTCACGCTGCACATCAAATACCCCTTCCATACGCTTGGAGTTGGAGAAGGTCGGCGGGTCGATGAAGATCAGGTCGTAGCTTTCGCGCTCGGCTTCCAGCCAAGCCATCACGTCACCCTGGGCCAGGCGGTTACGCTCTGAAAAACCGTTCAGTGCCAGGTTGCGCCGCGCCCAGTCCAGATACGTTTTGGACAAGTCCACGCTGGTGGTGCTGCGTGCGCCGCCCTTGGCCGCGTGTACGGTTGCGGTCGCGGTATAGCAGAACAGGTTCAGGAAACGCTTGCCGGCCGCCTCACGCTGAATGCGCAGGCGCATGGGGCGGTGGTCGAGGAACAGGCCAGTATCGAGGTAGTCGGTCAGGTTGACCAGCAACTTCACCCCACCCTCCGTGACTTCCTGGAAGCGGCCTTCAGTGGCCTGGCGTTCATACTGGCGTGTACCGCTCTGGCGCTCACGGCGCTTGAGCACCACACGCTGCGGCGAAATGCCCAACGCCTGAGGAATGGCCGCCAGCGCATCCAGCAAGCGCGCTTGCGCTTTATCCGGGTCTACGGACTTGGGCGCAGCATACTCCTGCACATGCACCCAGTCTTCGTACAGGTCTACTGCCAGTGCATATTCAGGCATGTCGGCATCGTACAGGCGGTAGCAACTGACCTGCTCGCGACGCGCCCATTTGCCAAGCTGGCGGAGGTTTTTCTGCAACCGGTTGGCAAACATCTGCGCGCCTTCAGACAAGCGCGCCGGCTCACTGGCCTGCGGCGCCTGCGCATGCTCCGGAGCTTCGTCTACGCCGGGTTCACGACGCTCACCCGTCACGAACTGGTCAGGCTGCACTTTCAACAGCAGCAGCTTGCACGGCAAGGCGCCGTTCCAGAACGCGTATTGCTTGTGGCTACGCAACCCCATGCGCTTGCCAAGCTGCGGGGCACCGGTAAAGACCGCCGCTTCCCAGCCCATGCACGCCTGCCGCAGGCGTTCGCCCAGGTTCTGGTAGAGGTACAGCAGGCTGGCCTCGTCACCCAGGCGCTCGCCATAGGGTGGGTTACTGATCACCAGGCCCTTCTGGTTCTGGTCCGGGCGCGGCTCGAAGGTACTGACCTCACCCTGGTAGATTTTCACCCAATCGCTGAGGCCGGCACGCTCGACGTTATTGCGACCGGGCTGGATCAGCCGCGGGTCGGCTTCATAGCCACGGATCCACAGCGGCGGCTTGGCCAGCCCAGCCTCGGCGCGCGCCTGGCCCTGCTCGTGAACCTTGCGCCACAACGCCGGCACATGGCCTAACCAGGCAGTGAAGCCCCAGCGTTCACGCTTGAGGTTAGGTGCAATGTCGGCAGCGATCATTGCGGCTTCCACCAGAAACGTACCCACGCCACACATCGGGTCAGCCAGCGCGCCGCCTTCAGCGGCGATGCGCGGCCAGCCGGCACGTATCAGCACCGCGGCCGCCAGGTTTTCTTTCAGCGGCGCAGCGCCCTGCTGCAGGCGGTAGCCCCGCTGGTGCAGGCTGTGGCCGGAAAGGTCCAGGGAAAGGATGGCCTCGCCACGGTCTAGGCGCAGGTGCACGCGCACGTCAGGGTCGATTTTCTCTACAGAAGGGCGCAGCCCCTCCCGGTTGCGCAGCTTGTCGACAATGGCGTCCTTGACCTTGAGGGCGCCGAAGTGGGTGTTGTCGATACCCGACCCGTGGCCGCTGAACTCCACCGCCAGCGTGCCGTCGGCAGCCAGGTGGTCGGCCCAGTCCACGGCGTGTACGCCATCATAAAGGTCATCAGCGTTCTTCATGGAAAAACGCTTGAGGACCAGCAACACACGGTTGGCCAGGCGCGACCACAGGCACAGGCGGTAGGCGGTTTCCATGTCGGCGGCGCCGCGAATGGCCGAGGTGTGTTCGCGCACCTCTTCAAGGCCAAGGCCACGCGCCTCTTCAGCGAGCAGCCCTTCCAGGCCTTTGGGACAGGTGAGGTAGAGTTCGAAACGGTCCGACATGAGTAATCCAGCGCCTTTGGCTATTTGACAGACGGGGCAACGCATCACCCCGCGATGTTTGCCCGCGAACCTTTCCAACAGGCTTGCGGGTGGCCCTGCACACCCCCTTGGGTGCCACTAGGGCCGGGCCGCCTGATGGATGCGCGCTTGGCCACGGGGCAAAGACAGCTTAGATCATCAGGCAGTACGTAAAATTCTGGCAACGTCAGGGGCACATGTGACCCTTCGTCGCATTTCAAGATATTTCCTGGCACCGCCAACAGCGGTGGCAAAATGACGTCAACGTTCAGCAAACCCCGGTCATACCGGCCTCAAGGCCAAATAAGGTTGAGTCGCATTTATTTACTTATCCCCTCACCCTTGGAAAGGTTACGTGCTTATGACAAATCGATCATTCACACGCTGTCCTGCATTGGTTAGAACTGGTCTCAGGCCGCTTCGCAACGAGGCGGCACAACACGCTCGCGACGCCGGCAGCGAGCGAACACCGGCAGAACGATTCTGCCCGGCCTCTTGGAGGCCGACGGGACATTACAGTCAACAAGTGAGGGCAACACCCTATGAGAAGACTTAAGCGTGATCCGTTGGAAAGAGCATATTCACGTGGCTACCAATACGGGGTCACCGGCAAATCCCGCGAGCTTTGCCCCTTCAATCTTCCTTCTGTGCGCCAAGCCTGGATCAACGGCTGGCGGGAGGGCCGCGGCGATAACTGGGACGGCATGACTGGCACCGCTGGCATCCATAGACTCAACGAAAATCACGCCGTTGGCTGATCGAGGACGCTGAATTCGATTTACCATGCACGCCCCATCCGGGCGGCGGGCTGAGGCCCAGGGGCCCCTCCAAGGGGCCCTTCTTTTGGGCCATTCAAGCCCTGGGCATGGCTGCTATGGCATCGACCGCCTCGCGCACCAGCGCCGGGCCCTTGTAGATGAAGCCGGAATAGACCTGAACCAGGCTGGCGCCCGCAGCGATTTTCTCAGCCGCATGCCGGCCCTCGGTGATACCGCCCGCAGCGATGATGGGCAACTTGCCACCCAACTCCCCCGCTAGCACCTTGACGATATGCGTGCTCTTCTGCAAAACCGGAGCACCCGACAACCCGCCCGCCTCTGCGCCACACGGCAACGCTTCGACGCCCTCACGGCCCAGTGTGGTGTTGGTGGCGATCACTGCATCCATGCCCGACGCAACCAGCGCAGCGGCCACCAGTGCAGTCTCCTCGTCGTTCATGTCCGGTGCGATCTTGATAGCCAGCGGCACACGCTTGCCACTTGCCGACGCCAATTGCTCACGGCGCTCGGCCAAGGCATCGAGCAATTGCTTGAGTGAATCACCGAACTGCAGGCTGCGCAGGCCGGGTGTATTGGGCGAGCTGACGTTGACGGTGATATAGCTGGCCGCGTTGTACACCTTGTCCAGGCAGATGAGGTAATCATCCACGGCGCGTTCAACCGGTGTATCGAAATTCTTGCCGATATTGATGCCCAGTACACCGCGGTACCGCGCAGCACGCACGCGCGCCAGCAAATGGTCGACACCCAGGTTGTTGAAGCCCATGCGGTTGATGATGGCAGTCGCTTCAGGCAGGCGGAACAGCCTGGGCTTGGGGTTACCCGGCTGTGGGCGCGGGGTAACCGTACCGACCTCGACAAAGCCGAAGCCAAGCTGGGCGAAGCCATCGATGGCCGTGCCATTCTTGTCCAGGCCTGCAGCCAGGCCGACCGGGTTGGCGAAGTTCAGGCCCATTACGGTGACCGGCAACGCTGCTGGCTGTTTACATAGCTTACCGTTGAGCCCCAGGCGGCCACCTGCACCGATCAGGTCCAGCGACAGGTCGTGAGAGGTTTCCGGGGAAAGCTTGAACAGCAGCTGGCGGGCCAGGTTATACATGGGCGGGCAAGGCTCGGGGTATGGGTGAGGGGCGATTATAGCCAGCGAAGGCCTCACAGGACAGCACATCGTGGCCCGAATGCCTACTCACCCGCCCCTCGCCTGCGCGCCAATCACACATTACAGGCAAAGAAAAACCCGGCCTGAGCCGGGTTTTTCATGAAGCTTCAAACCAATTACTTGGCCTGGGCTTCTACCTGAGCTTCAACGCGACGGTTGATAGCACGGCCTTCTTCGGTGGCGTTGTCAGCAACCGGACGGGTTTCGCCGTAGCCAACCGAGTCAACACGGCTGGATTCTACGCCGTACTGCTGGGTCAGGACTTGCTTGACAGCGTTGGCACGACGCTCGGACAGCTTCTGGTTGTAAGCGTCTGGACCCACGGAGTCAGTGTGACCTTCAACCACGGTGGTGGTTTGTGGGTACTGCTTCATGAAGTCAGCCAGGTTTTTGATGTCGCCGTAGCTGTTAGGCTTGACGACCGACTTGTCGAAGTCGAACTTGACGTCCAGCTCAACGCGAACGACTTCAGCAACAGCTGGGCAGCCATCGGCGTCAACGGTGACGTTGGCCGGGGTGTCCGGGCACTTGTCAACGTTGTCGCAAACGCCGTCGTTGTCGGAGTCGGTGCACACTTCAGCCACTGGAGCAGGTGCTGGAGCAGCTTGGTTTTTCGGGCTACCGCCGAAGTTCAGACCAACACCAACGCTAGGTGCCCACTCGGTGTCGCCCTGGTCGATGTTGTACTGAGCTTCTACGCCGGCACGGGCGTAGAACATGTCAGTGATGTACCACTTGGCGCCTGCGCCAACGTTGGCGAAGGTGGAGTGGTTACGACCACCACGGCCGGTCTGGCCGATCGACTGGTGCGAGAAACCAGCGGAAACGTACGGACGGATAGCGTCGTACGGGTTGTTGAAGTGGTAAACGGCGTCCAGGGCGGTGTTGGAGCCCTTGATGTTCTTGCCGTCGTCGCCACGAGCGTTGTGGACTTCGTCGTAGCCCAGACGCAGCTCGACGTCGTCGGTCAGGAAGTAACCGATCGAACCGCCGAACAGGTTACCGTCGTTTTTGAAGTCGCGCTGGCTGTCGAAGAATTCTTTCTTGTAGAAGATTTCAGTCTCGACGGCGCCTTGACCTTGTGCCATAGCGCCAATCGAAGTGGCGGCTACGAGCGAACCAATGGCCAAGCCCAAGGTGTTTTTCAGTTTCATCCGTTAAATCCCCATCTGGTGATAGTTAAGCAGTCCCACCAAAAACAAGGGGGACAACTCGACGGCAAGTCTAGCAGAACTCGCCGGTTGGTTAGAGATATTTGCTGGCCACTAAGTTTCATCGAGACCGGCAAATTTCTCCCGAAGCTTGTCGAGCGCACGCTTGTAACGCATTTTGGTTGCGCTCAAGCCCATGTGCATGATATCGGCGATTTCCTGAAACTCCAGTTCTGCGACAAAGCGCAGCACCAGGATTTCCCGGTCAATCGGGTTCACATGAACCAGCCACTTATCCAGGCCCCCTTTTTCTTCGGCTTTCGGCGCCTTGTCCTCGGACGCCTCTTCAACAGGGTCGAGACTCAACGCATCCATCAGCCGACGCTTGCGACGCTCCTTGCGGTACTGCGTGATGCACTCGTTGTAGGTGATGCTATACAACCAGGTCTTGAACTTGGATTTCCCTTCGAAATTCTTCAGGCCGTACAGCACCTTCAGCATCACTTCCTGACAGACATCGTCGGCGTCACGGTCGTTCCCCAAATAACGTGCACACACGTTGAACAGGGTTCGCTGGTAGCGCCGCATGAGCTCCTCATAGGCGCGCGTAACGTGGTACAGCTCCTCATGCGATCGCGCCACCAACTCTTCGTCGGTGAGCTCGCGGGGTTCATAACGCATGGGCGGCGAAGGCACTTTATTCAAAACGGATCTGGCCGACAGTCAGGTCAATGTCGCCGCGAAACCCCATCAGGTCTGTTTTCGCGGCGGCATACATTAACAGCTTTGGGCGCTCAGCGGCTATTGACCCGCTGCTCCAGCAACGCACGGTTGGACAGTGACACCAGCTCGCCTTCATCTGTGAGCAAGGTTGTCTTGACCGTGCCGATTTCCTCGATGTGCCCTTCGACCTCGCCAATCCGCACGTGCTGGCCTACCTGGAACAGCTCGCGCACATAGATGCCGGCGATGATTTGGCCGGCAATCTCGCGGCTGCCCAGGCCCATGGCGAGCGCCACGGCCAGACCAACGGTAATCAGACCAATCACGATCACGTGGTTGAGCAGATCGGTCTTGACCTCCAGCTGGCTGATCGCGACGGAAATGCTGATGATAATCACCAGGCCCTGGGTAATGCGCCCCAGGCCTGCGGAGTATTCGAGGCCGATGCCTTCGGCAGCGCCACGCACCAGCCCGTTGGCCACCTGGGCCAGCAGCACCCCGGCCAGCAGCACCAGGGCTGCGCCAAACACCTTGGGCAGGTACAGGGCGAGCATGTCGAGTGTTGCCGACACACGCTCCAGGCCCAGGGACTCGGCGGCCGACACCAGGAATACCAGCAGCACGAACCAGTAGACGATCTTGCCGATCAGGGTGGAGATGGGCACCTGAATGCCCACCCGGCCCAGCATCTTGGTCAAGCCGGTTCCGGCCATCAGGCGGTCCAGGCCAAACTTCGCCAACAGCTTGGAAAGCAGCGTGTCGAGCAGCTTGGCCACGACAAAGCCGAGCAATACCACGACCAGTGCGCC
This sequence comes from Pseudomonas sp. S36, assembly GCF_016647875.1. Classification (NCBI taxonomy): domain Bacteria; kingdom Pseudomonadati; phylum Pseudomonadota; class Gammaproteobacteria; order Pseudomonadales; family Pseudomonadaceae; genus Pseudomonas; species Pseudomonas sp. S36. The sequence continues at coordinate 81,608 of NZ_JACVVG010000018.1, forward strand.
AAACAGGTTAGGGATGAAGTTCGCCACTTTGGTCCAAAGGGCGGTCATCGCGGTGACCAGGCTCTGGGTCCAGAGATCGAGTTCCATATTCAATCGGCCTTATCTGCTTTGCTACCGTTGGCAGCGTTGCGGGAAGAATGTCTGCGCACCGGCGCCACATGCGCCGAGCCATTGTTGACGGCGATCAGCAGCGCCTGGCTCCAGCGGCCAAGCAGGCTGAACAGGTCACCGGCACCCACCTGACGGTTGGCGGTTTTCAGCACACGACCCAGGCAGGCAGCGTCGTCGCTGTCATGGCGATCGTTGCCGGAAGGTGACGCCTTGAGCAGGTCACGCAGGGATTGTTCAAACGGATCGTGCATGGGCACCTCGCGCAGTATCAGCAAGAGACGAGCCCGCCGGCCAATGGGTCACAACCGGCGTCGCCAGCACGGTCCCAAACGCATCTGTCACACCCATTGCAGCCGCCTGAACAGCCACCATTGCCCGACCGCAAGCCCAAGCACGACAAGGCACGCGAACAGGAAGCCATAAGGGTTCTGAGCACCAGGAATGCCACCCACGTTGATACCCAGCAGCCCAGTAATGAAGCTCATGGGCAGGAAGATGCAGGTAATGATGCCAAAGCGGTACATGGTGCGGTTCATCCGCTCGCTGCGCCGCCGGTCCTCGCTTTCCAGCACCAGCGCTGCCCGCTCGCGGGTCAGCTCCAGCTCCTCCAGGTAGCGAATGAGGCTGTTGTTGAGCTCGTTCCAGTAGTCGGCGTCGGCATCGGCGAACCACGCCCATTTACTGCGGGACAGGTGTGCATAGATATCCCGCTGGGGCGCCAGGAAGCGTCGCAGGCCAGCCGCACGCCGACGGATCTGCTGCAAACTGCCTTGCTCCGGTGTATGCCGCTCGTCGGACTCCACCTTTTCTTCTTCCACGTCTACCAGTTCGGCCAGGTCGCTGACCAGCCCCTGGACCTTTTCAGTCAGCAGCTCCCCCATCAGCAACAGCAGTTCAGAGGCCGACTTCGGCCCCCTCCCCTGTTCCAGCAGTTGCAAGATTTCGTCGCTGGCGCGAAGCGGCCGCAGCCGCAGGGATATCACCCGCTGGGCCTGGGCGAAGATGCGCACCGATACCATGTCTTCAGGTTCGGCACCGGGGTTCAGGTTTACCCCTCGCAAGAACAGCAACAGCTGCTCGTCCGCCATCGGCAGCAGGCGCGGCCGGGTGTTTTCTTCAAGCAGCAGCTCGCAGGCGAACTCGCTCAGGCCACTCTCGCGCATCAGCCAGGAGCGGGTCTGGGGGTGGCTGCGGTCCCAGTGCAGCCACAGGCTCTGCTCCGGCTGCAGCTGGAGCGCATCCAGTTCGGTACGGGCAATCGTGTGTGCGCCACCTTTACCATCGAGCACCAGGGCGTGCACCAGCCCCCACTGCGCGTTGTCTTCCTCGAACATCAAAGCTCCATCAGCGCGCGTGGCGCGTCACTCCGGCATCTGCAGCGGGCTAGGCGAAACCAGCACGCCATTGTTGTCGGCATAGACATACTCACCCGGGCGGAACGTGACGCCTGCGAATGTGACGACCACGTTCAGGTCGCCGATGCCTCGCTTGTCGGTTTTCATCGGGTGGCTGGCCAGCGCCTGCACGCCGACGTCGGTCTGGATCAGCACGTCGACATCGCGCACGCAGCCATAGATGACCAGGCCCTCCCAACCGTTCTTTGCAGCCTTTTCCGCGAGCATGTCGCCCAGCAGTGCGCGGCGCAGCGAACCGCCGCCGTCCACCACCAGCACCTTGCCCTTGCCATCGAGGTCCACTTGCTCCCGGACCAGTGAGTTGTCCTCGAAGCACTTGATGGTGACGATCTGGCCACCGAAGGAATCACGGCCGCCAAAATTGCTGAACATCGGTTCCAGCACCTGCACCAGGTCGGGGTAGGCGTCACACAGGTCAGGCGTTACGTAATGCTGCATGGGAAGCTCCTGTCAGTCACAACGAAAACGGGTATCGGCCAAGGCTACACCGCCGAGGCCGCCGCAGTCATCCCGGACCGCACAGTCATGTGTTGCCTGCGGTGACGCTGCAAGCACTGCCGAGCACCGGTCAGCTGGCGGTCAAGGGCTGCGATGCGTCGCAAGCGCGCTGCACCGCCGCAGGCGATTCACGCAGCCAGCGCGCCACCAGCGGCCATACCTGTGCCTGCGCTGCCTTGCTCACCAGCATGTCGACATGCCCGAAGGCTTCAAACCCCTCTTCGGGCCCCAGGCAAATGAACTGCTTGCGCGCGTCACCCCATTGCGCGAACAGCTGGCGGCAGGCCCACACGGGGTCTTGCGCGTCGGCCGCACCGGCAACGGCCAGCAGCGGCACCTTCACCTGGGCAAGCCCGGCCCACCAATCCTGGTGCCTGTCGCCAAAGCGGCCGAACAGGCCGTGCCAGCGCAGGCTTTCGAACGCCAGGCCGATGGGTTCGTCCTCCGGCCCACGCTTGAAACGCGGGCCGGATAACTGCCCCCAGCGCCTGAGCAGCATTTTTGCACCCCACACCACAGGCGGGAGTTTCAATGGCCAGTAGCGGCGGCTGACCTGGGTGCCGAACAGTGCCACCCCAGCCACCTGCCCCTCACTCAAGAACCCGCCACCCAATGCCGCTGCCAGCGTGGTCCCACCCAGGGAGTGGCCTACCCAATAGGGCACCTGCCCTGCCTGCTCGCGCACGAATGCGGCAATGGCCGGCAAGTCATCGCGGGCGTAGGCGGCGACGCAGTTATGTGACCAGTCGCGGTTGCGCGGCGACAGGCCATGCCCTCGCATTTCCGGGATCCACACGTCGAAGCCCGCGCGCGCCAGGTAAGCGCCCAGGCCAAGGCCTTTGGGCGAGTACCAGAAGCGTCGATTGGAGAAGCTGCCGTGCAGCAGAATGATCGGGGTGCCCTGGACCACGCGCTGGTCCGCCAGCCCCAGGCGCGTTACCGCCAGTTCTACGGTGGGGTCGGGGCCATTGCCGGCTTTGATTCGGTAGACGTCTTCGCTGAGATCACCGCGGCGCTCGGCACTGAGCAAGGCCACGGGAAAAAGAGTGCTGCTGCTTTGCATAAGGTCAGATGGCTTGGTGCACAAAAAAGGGCGGGATCCATTGCTGGAACTCGCCCTGGAAATACCAGGCGGGGCTACGCCAGACGCTGCCCCGCGTTTCGTTGGATCAGGCTGCGCCCTGGCCTTCGGCGAGGTAGAACCAGGTTTCGAGCACCGAGTCCGGGTTCAGCGACACGCTGTCGATGCCCTGCTCCATCAGCCATTTGGCCAGATCAGGGTGGTCCGATGGGCCCTGACCACAGATGCCGATGTACTTGCCGGCCTTGTTGCAGGCGGCAATGGCATTGGCCAGCAGCTTCTTGACGGCCGGGTTACGCTCGTCGAACAGGTGGGCGATGATGCCCGAATCACGGTCCAGGCCCAAGGTCAGCTGGGTCAGGTCGTTGGAACCGATCGAGAAGCCGTCGAAGTACTCGAGGAACTCGTCGGCCAGAATGGCGTTGGACGGCAGCTCGCACATCATGATCACGCGCAGGCCGTTATCGCCACGGGCCAGGCCATTCTCGGCCAGCAGGTCGACCACCTGGCTCGCTTCACCGAGGGTGCGCACGAACGGCACCATGATCTCGACGTTGGTCAGGCCCATCTCGTTGCGCACCCGCTTGAGCGCACGGCACTCGAGCTCGAAGCAGTCACGGAAGGCTTCGCTGATGTAGCGCGAGGCACCGCGGAAGCCCAGCATCGGGTTCTCTTCTTCCGGCTCGTACAGCTTGCCGCCGATCAAGTTGGCGTACTCGTTGGACTTGAAGTCCGACAGGCGCACGATGACCTTTTTCGGGTAGAACGCGGCTGCCAGGGTGCTGATGCCTTCAACCAGCTTCTCGACATAGAAGCCGACCGGGTCATCGTAGCCGGCGATGCGTTTGTCGACGCTGTCTTTGAGCTCGGGCGGCAACCCGGCGTAGTTCAGCAAGGCCTTGGGGTGCACGCCGATCATGCGGTTGATGATGAACTCCAGGCGTGCCAGGCCCACACCGGCGTTGGGCAGCTGGGCGAAGTCGAAGGCGCGGTCGGGGTTGCCGACGTTCATCATGATCTTGAATGGCAGTTCGGGCATGGCATCGACCGAGTTCTGCTTGATGTCGAAGCCCAGCTCGCCCTCGAAGATGAAACCGGTGTCGCCCTCGGCGCAGGAAACCGTCACACCCTGGCCGTCCTTGAGGATCTGCGTGGCATTGCCACACCCGACCACCGCCGGAATACCCAGCTCACGGGCAATAATCGCAGCGTGGCAGGTACGCCCGCCACGGTTGGTGACGATGGCACTGGCGCGCTTCATCACCGGCTCCCAGTCCGGGTCGGTCATGTCGGAAACCAGCACATCACCTGGCTGTACCTTGTCCATTTCGGACACGTCATTGATGACGCGAACCTTGCCTGCACCAATGCGCTGGCCAATGGCACGGCCTTCGACCAGTACGGTGCCTTTCTCTTTCAGCAGGTAGCGCTCCATCACGTTGGCGCTGGAGCGGCTCTTGACCGTTTCAGGGCGCGCCTGAACGATGTACAGCTGGCCGTCATCACCGTCCTTGGCCCATTCGATGTCCATCGGGCGCTGGTAGTGCTGTTCGATGATCATGGCCTGCTTGGCCAGCTCGTTTACCTCGGCATCGCTCAGGCAGAAGCGCGCACGCTCGGCACGGTCCACGTCGACGGTTTTCACCGAACGACCGGCCTTGGCCTCGTCGCCGTAGATCATCTTGATGGCCTTGCTGCCCAGGTTGCGACGCAGGATGGCCGGGCGGCCGGCCTGCAGGGTGTTCTTGTGCACGTAGAATTCGTCAGGGTTCACCGCACCCTGCACCACGGTTTCGCCCAGGCCGTAGGCGCCGGTGATGAACACCACGTCACGGAAGCCGGACTCGGTGTCGAGGGTGAACATCACGCCGGCAGTACCGGTTTCCGAGCGCACCATGCGCTGCACGCCGGCTGACAGGGCTACCAGCTTGTGATCGAAGCCCTGGTGCACGCGGTAGGCGATGGCGCGGTCGTTAAACAGCGAGGCGAACACTTCCTTGGCCGCACGGATGACGTTGTCGACACCGCGGATGTTGAGGAAGGTTTCCTGCTGGCCCGCAAACGAGGCGTCTGGCAGGTCTTCGGCAGTGGCCGACGAGCGCACGGCCACCGCCATGTTGTCGTTGCCCTTGGACATTTCGGCGAAGGCGGTGCGGATCTCGGCATCCAGGCGGGCCGGGAAGGGTGCATCCATCACCCACTGGCGGATCTGCGCACCGGTCTTGGCCAGGGCATTGACATCGTCTACGTCCAGGGCGTCAAGCGCAGCGTGGATCTGGTCGTTCAGGCCGCTCTGCTCGAGAAAGTCACGGTACGCCTGAGCCGTAGTGGCAAAGCCGCCCGGCACGGACACGCCGGCACCGGCAAGATTGCTGATCATCTCGCCCAGGGATGCGTTCTTGCCCCCCACATGCTCCACATCATGGACGCCGAGCTTTTCGAGGGAAACTACGTACTCTACCAAGGTGATCTCTCCACTAACTGTATTGGAAAAGCTCAAGGGCGCCGCCTGCCATCGTTGACTGGGCCGGACGCTTGTGGCCTGTACCTGGAAAATAAGTGAGAATGCCAACAGCCGCATTCGGCAAAGCGAACTTATCATATCCAAGAAACGTCATCATCTTAAGGCCCAGATCGCAAATGAAACGAACCGCGTTCTTCATCTCCGACGGCACCGGCATCACTGCCGAAACCCTGGGCCAGAGTCTGCTCGCGCAATTCGAGAGCATACCGTTCAACAAATTCACCCGTCCGTACATAGACTCGCCTGAAAAAGCCCGCAGCATGGTGCAGCAGATCAATACCGCTGCCGAACGTGATGGCGTTCGCCCGATCATCTTCGACACCATCGTCAACCAGGACATTCGCGAGATCCTGGCCACCTCCAACGGCTTCATGATCGATATCTTTTCATCGTTCCTGTCGCCGCTGGAGCAGGAACTGACCGCCCACTCGTCCTATTCGGTGGGCAAATCCCACTCGATCGGCGGCAATTCCAACTACATGGAGCGCATCGAGGCGGTCAACTTCGCCCTGGACAACGACGATGGGGCACGTACCCACTATTACGACAAGGCCGACCTGATCCTGGTGGGCGTGTCGCGCTGCGGCAAAACGCCCACCTGCCTGTACATGGCCATGCAGTTCGGCATCCGTGCAGCCAACTACCCGCTCACCGAAGACGACATGGAGCGCCTGCAGCTGCCACCGGTGCTGAAAAAGCACCATAACAAGCTGTTCGGCCTGACCATCGACCCCGACCGCCTCACCGCCATACGCCACGAGCGCAAGCCCAACAGCCGTTATTCAAGCTTTGCCCAGTGCGAGTTCGAGGTGCGCGAGGTCGAAAGCCTGTTCCGCCGGGAGAATATTCCGAACATCAATTCCACGCATTTCTCGGTTGAAGAGATTTCGGCGAAAATTCTGGTGGAGAAAGGCGTGGAGCGCAGGTTCAAGTAAGCCTGGGCGAACCGTTTTGCATTCACATGCTTCGATGTAGGCCCACGTCGAGATTGTCTGAGGGGCAGCTGGTGTTCGCCGCAATAGGGTCTGCGCTTATAAGATCGAGCGCCGCCCGCGCGGCGCATCGCGAGCTGCGCTCGCTCCTACGT